>WJJK01000146.1 GCA_014729705.1 Candidatus Altarchaeales archaeon
AACTGTAGGGTACAAAAACCTTGAAAAATTCAGAGAGACGATAGACCCTTACTTTCTAAGCCGTCGTACTCGAGAGGTCGCGGATGAGCTCCCGAAGCTCATCTCCAAGAAAGTTACGCTCGATATGACGAAACCGCAAGAGAAGCTATATAAACAAGCACTTAGCGGAGAGCTATACAAGCGTATAGTCCAAGATAAGCTCTTTCAGCATCAACAGTATATGAATAGCACTGCTGAGCCGTCTGAAAAGGATTACAAACTTCTTGCCTCACTTGAAGCCAAATATGACGAGTCTTTGACTAAAGAGGGGCTCCAGAAGAGCAAACTTGCGGCTCTATCTTTTTGTCAGTTGGTATCGAATGGTCCCGCATGGCTCAACGAAGAAGGTGAAGGCTCCAAAGAACTTGAGTTCAGGCGTTTGTTTGAACAGGATCTCTCTGAAGAGAAGGTCATCGTTTTTACGCGATTTAAGGGAGGCATAAAGCATCTAGAGGCTATCCTAGACGATCTTGAGCGCCCACATGTAAAGATCACCGGGGACTGCACTCAAGAAGAGCGAAATAATGCGAGGATATCTTTTCAAGATGAGAAAAAAGACATAAATACGATATTCATAACATATGCGGGGTCAGCTGCTCTTAATTTGCAGACTGCAAATGTTATTCTTTTTTATGACACGCCGTGGTCCTACGGAGATTTATATCAAACAATCGGAAGGGCTCAGCGTATTGGTAGCCTCTACGAGCACATACACCTTATACATATGGTCAATCGTAACAGTATAGACGAACATGTGCTTAAGATACTAGAGACTAAGAAAACCCTTATCAATGATGTCATGGGAGACATCGCTGAAGGGGCTATCGAGTTTAAGGATGATGTCCTCTTCCATGAAGAGGAAAGTAATGTAGACGCATTGTTCGCGTCAGTTTTTGGAAAAGCCGCATAGGGCAAAGGAAAGTACGTATGCCGCAAGAGCAGGACGTCTGTCCGTACTGTAAGGGCAGGGGTGTGAAGCTTGTTGAAATCGAGGTCACAGGGCCCGACGGCAAGCCCCTAAAAAGAGATGCATCACGTCCGTGTATATGCACCCTTAACACGTATGTCTCTTCGAGGCATGAGTGGCTGACGGGGGTTTGTGATGTTACTCCAGAGGATTGTATAGAGGTAGGTAAGAAACTTGAGTTTTCTAACTATATCTTCTATGGCAAAGAGGATAAATTCCTTTATGTTACAAAAGCGTTCATTGTTCTGCACTATCACTACAACAAAACTTTCAGGGTACTCAGCGGCGCGGATGTAGCTCAGAAGTACGCTATGGCACAGCCCGATGGGGTAATCCCAACTGTAACTGCTCTTACAGATTTCAGTCTGGTTTCTTTGCTCTGTGTAGCAAGGATCAACAACAAAGCTATCACTCCTGGAAGTTACGAAATGGTAGCCAATAGGCTACGTGTAAAAAAGCCTACGTGGATATACGCTCCGGATGAAGCATCACTACATAAGAGTGTAGAGTATCAGTCCGAGGGTTTTTCTGAGACGTTAGAGACACTCATAGACGATTTTCCGCTAGTTGATGTAGATCGTTGGTTTAAGATACCGGGCTACCATGAGTTGCAACAAGGTAAAAAAACGACAAAGCGTCAAAAAGCAAATGATAGCTTAGCTAACTTGTGAGGACTGTGCTATGACCGAGTTGGATGTTGTTTTTCGGTCCATTATCAATTTTAAGAATGCGAGCGGCGTCTCTACGATCTCTCAAACAGAGCTCGTAAAGAATTTCCGTGCGATGCAAGAAGTCATCCCGGAAGCCCCAGAGGAGAAAGCTTATAAAGCCCTCTACTATTTCATACGTGATTATGTGAAGGATTGTACGGGTGCTCCTGAGGTGCCCTCGTATGAGTTCATAAAGAATCACTATGAAAACGTAGAGGGTAATGAGACTGTCCTGGCTATCCTTGAGCAGATCAAAACTCAACAGCCGTACATCGGTCAGGATTTTAGACGTACGCTAAAGATGTACAATGAAGACCAGAGTATTGCTTCTCTGGAGCGTGTCCTTTCAAATGCCAGCAAGATAGCTTCTATGGGCATGGAGGTGGGCCGCGGTAAGAAAAAGAGGAGACTACGAGGGGTCATGGATGCTATAAGCTATATGGCTCTTGAGACAAAACCCCTACAGCAGAGCATTACCGGGGTGAAGCTCGAGTCTCAGGTCCTTAGCCGAGAAGACGCCGACGAATTCCTTGAGGAGTATGACAAGATCAACCGAGATCCTATGGAAGCTATTGGTATCTTTACGGGCATCTCGCATATCGATAACCACCTCAAGGGTCTTAAGAACACGGAGCTTATGCTTTGTGCAGCGTGGACTGGTCACTGTAAGACTACGTTTTGCTTGAATATGGCATATCAAGCCGTTTTCAGTGGTTGGAATACAGCTTTTGTTACTCTGGAAATGTCGCACGACGAGATACGAAAAGCCCTTTATACGTTGCATAGTTGCAACAGACACCGCTTCAAACAAGTCGCTCCTGAGTACGCACACCTTGCTGGGACTCTTAAATATAATGATGTTCAGTACGGTACTCTGAATAAGGAAGAACGTAAGTTTCTTGAGATCGTAGCTAAAGATTTCTCTGAGACAGAAGGTTACGGTAAGTGTACAGTTTGGCAGCCAGATAAATCAGTTACTACTGTTTCGGACGTGGACTTTAAACTGCGTCAGATACAGCAGGAGTACCAGTCTGACGGTGTAGACCTTGATTTTGTTATCCTAGACTACATCAGTCTTATGGGTAATGAAGAGGGTGATAAGAGTAGAGACTATAATCAGAATTTGAATAACATCATCAAGTCTTTGAAGCGTCTTTGTCTGACGTTCAATAACGGTAAAGGCCTAAGAGTTTTATCTCCGTTCCAAGTCAATCGTGAGGGCTATAAGGATGCGAGGGCCAATGATGGGGTTTACCTTGCTACGGCTCTCTCGAATGCTCATGAAGCAGAGCGCTCTTCTGATGTCATCATCACTTTGTTTATAAGTGATGATAATCGTGGGAACGGTATGATCAAGATCTGCAACCCGAAGGCACGTAGAGATCGTCCATTCACACCTTTTCACGCGTGTGTCAACTTCGAGAGCAAATACATGTTCGACTATGCGGGTGATTTTGAAACTGACCCGGTTAAGAACATGGAAATAGTGATGAGTCAAACCTAATGCCGAAAGATAGCGAAAGCTTAAAAAAGCTCATATTAGAGCACGTGACTCTTAAGGATATCCTGAAAGATGAGGGAAAGATCCTCGGGGAGATATCAGAGGAACAATTTTCCTGTAGCTTTCATGGGGCAGATCGTAAGAAAAGCGCAAGGTACTATGAGGAGACAGACAGCTCTTACTGTTGGACTTGTAAGAAGAAGTGGGATCTTTTTGCTCATATAGGACAGCGCGAAGCTTTGTCTTTTTCTGAAACGCTTAGATACTTAATAAAAAAGTACAGGATTGATACATCGAAGCTCCCTGACATACAAGGGACGCATCAAAGACAAAAAGAACGGAAAGCTGTAAAGATCGATGAGAGAAAAATACTCGTCGCTAAAATTGAAAAAGCTCTACAGATGGTGCGTGATGATATTGATTTTGAGAAGTATAAAAAATTCGTTTTAGCTTATATGTACCTTAAATACATAACACCCGAAGAGAAGTTCGCGGAAGAGGCGCAAAAGATGCGTACTGCGATGCTCAAATGTTTTGGAGATGCTCATGGCAGATAAGCTGCAGATGGCCTCAGAGATGATGGATGATTTCATCAAGCCTACGGTGAAAGAACTGGTACAAAAGAAATCCTGGATGAATGATGTTTCTTTCACCCTTGTTACGAAACGTCAGGATCTCGAGGCACTGGTAGACCGACTCATTGAAGCGGGCATATGTGCTTTGGATTTGGAGACGACTAGTCTGAACACGCGTATAGGTCCTGACGGCAAGAGCATCGCAAAACTTGTAGGTATCTGTTTAGCTCCAAATCCTGATGAGGGTTTCTATGTGCCTGTAGGCCACCGAGATAAGGAGTATAACATACCGGAGCAATTTGCTGTACGGGAGCTTAAGCGCCTTACTACGAATTGCAAATGCATATACCACAATTTTAAGTATGATGGTCAAGTGCTGTATAACTACGGCATCAATCAGACAGACCTCACTCTTATAGAGGATACTTTTTTGATGGCGGGTATCCAGGACGCCTCCCGAAGAGAGCGTGGTTTGAAGCAACTCTCGGACTCACTTCTCGGGCGTGAGATGATAGAGATAGATGAACTCACCAGCGGCGGCAGTAAATCCAGGAAGAAGGTTATAGCTTTTGATTTAGTCCCGCCTCCCGTAGCTGTTTATTACGGTGGTGGAGACGCTATGAACACGTTTGGTCTTTATCGCTACTTCACAGAGAAGTTAGACGAGCAAGACCCGCAGCATAATGCGGGACCTTGGAGAGTCTATGAACAAATAGAGAAGCCATGTCTGCTCCCTACTATGGAGATGGAGCGCAACATGACGCTCATTGACCTTGAGTTTCTGACAGAGGAACGTGCTAAGGTCATGAAGCGTATGGCTGAAATAATTGAAGAGGTATATGAACTCGCTGGGCGTAAGTTTGACATAGCGAGCCCTAAGCAGCTAGGTACAGTCCTTTTTGAGGAGCTTAAGATCAAGTACCCAGAAAGAGAAAAGACCGCTTCAGGGCAATATCAAACGTCAGAGGGAACTCTTTCTAAGATTAAGGATGAAGCTCCTATCGTGAGACTTATCCTTGATTACCGCAGTTACCAGAAGACCCTTGGGACATACATTGAAAACTGGATGAAAAACTGTGATGAAAAGGGTCAAGCTAAATTCCAGCTTAATCAATTACGTGCAGATACAGGCAGGTACTCAGCATCAGGAGGAAAAGGACTTAACGTAGACGGTTACTGTGGTGTAAACTGTCAGAATATACCTACGTATGATTCTAAAGATCCTACCTCGATAGATTTGCGTAGAGCGGTTGTAGCTCGCCCGGGATATAAGATCGTCACTATTGACTATAGTGGTGAGGAACTTCGTATCGCTGCAAATTTCTCACACGAACCAAAATGGTTAGATGAGTTCACACAGGGCAGCGGAGACCTCCACCTCATAACGGCACGCATTATCCATAGCAATCCTAGGTTGACTGCAGAGGACAAGAAGGAACGATCGCTGGGAAAAACTTTGAACTTCTTGACCATGTATGGCGGTGGTGCGGGGGGTTTTGCTGCACAGGCTAAGATCCCATATGAGACCGCGAAGAAAATGATCATCAACTTTTTCCGTGAGTATAAAGGTCTTAATAGCTGGATAACTAAAGAGATAAAGCGGTGCAAGCATAGAGGGTACAGCCGTACTGCTTTTGGTCGTCGCCGCCCTCTCGGTGAGTTTTATAAGTCTACAGATAAAGCCATACAAGCAAAGGGTGACAGATGTGCTATCAATTCTGAAATCCAGGGGACCGGGGCTGATATAATCAAAATCGCTTTGTATCGTGTATGGAAATGGATACACGATAATGGTTTTGAAGACGATGTTCATATCCTTATGCCAGTCCATGATGAAATCGTGTTTGAGATCAAAGAGGACAAGCTTGATTTCTATATCCCTGAGCTGTGTGAGATCATGGTACTCAAAGATATCGTCGAGAAACTAAAGTGGCCCGTGCCTCTTACGGTTGATGCTGAGTATGGCGATAGCTTCCATGTGACAAATGATTACTATAAAGAGCGTGAAGAAGACGCTCCAAATGCGTCATTACAATCAACCGACTCTAAACCTGCGGAGGATAAACAAGAGTCGCTTCCTATATCAGATACAGATTCAAATACCGACTCCGTACATACAGAGCCTATGCCTCCTGCTCCAGAGGGCCTTCAAAATGAGGGAACGTCAGAAGAATCGAGATACTATCATTTTGACGTGACTGTCCGGGATGCTATGTATCCTGAGGATGTCTCTAGAGAGCACGCAGAAAAGGCTTTGAAAGTAACGGAACAACAAAATGAGATTGATCCAGCTCTTAAGGACGTACGTATCCGAGATAGGATTGACCATCGCGGCGTTTTTATCTATCCGCTGGAGCGTATGGACCCCGTGACAGTGCAACAACTCACTATCGTTTTGAAAATTCTTACAGCTCACGGCACGGATCAGTTTATCGGGCCCTCATGCAAGGTATGTTTTACAAATACCCAAGGTGAGGTGTGGTATGAGACCCCCCAAAAGGTATCTATAGACGCGCTTGTTGCGCTGTGTCTGTGGCTCAAAATCTGAGTCGGGAAAGGTGTATTATGGTAGCTGTGAAAACAGTAAAAGAATTTGCTGAGCAAAACGAGCAAGAGCTCAAATCGTTTATGATATACAAAACCGGTATCCGTGATGAGGAAATCATAAGAGATACCCTACAAGATTTTTATGTTAAGCTAATAGAGTCGCGCGCGCTGGACAAGTTTGATCCTGAGCAGGTTACCTACGGCTCTTTAGAAAGATGCTTTAACACATACATATGTAATCTTTTTTGTTGGTTACTTCCGACGCTGGCAAAGAAAAACTTCAGAGCACGGTTTAAGGTTATCTCTACAGTACGAGGGGGTTATGCTGATAGTAAGAGTGTCCCCTCTTATTTCAACTATGCATCTGATGTGTGGAATTACACTCTGACTGAAAGCGGTCCCAGCCAAAATGTCGGTTTTTGTATAGACCCCCACTATGCGGCATCTCATACAACTGTGGATGAAGAGTATGCTGCTCACGCTATTTTTGACGACTTCCGGCAGCACGTAGTCGATACTGAAAAGCCGAAAAAAGCGAAGAGGATCCTTGAGGTTATTGATAGACGAGCTGAGGGCTGTACGTCGAGAGATGTAGCTTCTATGTTGGGCCTATCAAACAACATGATTAAATTCATTAAGAACCACGCCAGGGAAAAGTTTTATAACTGGGCGGACAAAGAAGGATTGATGAGAGTGAGCGGAAAAAAGAAACGTAACGGACTCACATACACTGAGGTGGTCGAAGAGATTAAGGATGTCCAGCGCCTTATTGAAAGGAGTAACCGCGGAGATATGACCCTACCAGCAGGTTTCTCTTATAAGGAAGCTGTTCTAAGACTTCAGTATCTCAGGAACCGCCAACGTCAGCTATCCAAAAAAGCAAAACGTGACCGGGCAGAGGAAACAAATTGAGCTTTAGATACTACGCTGGGATAGGGAGTCGGCGGTGCCCGCAAAGTGTCTGTAAGTTTATGACGCAGATAGCACGATTCCTCTGCGATAAGGATTATATACTTAGATCAGGGGCGGCTGTGGGTGCTGATGCTGCTTTTGAGGCAGGTGTGTGTCGTGGTTGTATGAAGGAGATCTACTTGCCATGGAAGGGTTTCAATCTACACCACTCGAATCTCTATAATATATCTTCAGAAGCTTATGCGCTTGCCGCAGAGTTTCATCCTGCATGGGGGAAGCTCAGTAATGGGCCGCGTGAACTTATAGCTCGAAATGGTTATCAGGTTTTAGGCTATGACCTCCATACACCCTCCGACTTTGTTGTATGCTGGACACCTAAGGGAAAGACTGTCGGCGGTACTGGGCAAGCCATAAGAATAGCACAGGCACACGGCATACCTGTGTTTAATTTAGGCAGGGATAAAGACTTAGACTTCTTAAAAGAGTGCATCAAGACTAATCAGATTTTTATATCGAAGTAGCTTTATATTCATCCACCACAATCGTATATTTGGTAAGTATGGAAAACCAAGACATTGATATCACAGACATACTCGGTAAAAACCCTCAAGAAGAGTCATCAGTTTCGGTAAAAGATGCTCCTGTGCATAATGAGAGCGAGCCAAATCTTGATGAGATCCTTCAAAGGGTTAAGAAATGGGATACGGGGGCACTTGATTTGCCTCTTGATTTGAATGACGTGTCTTTTGTTGCTAGTGATGAAGACATGTATTTGGAGTTTAAGCCCGATGTGCCTGGCTACTCGAAGAGCATGTTTTTCAAAGCGGATCCAGAGAATAATACTGATGCAAGGATAACGCACGCACAGAAGCAATTTTGTAAGATGGTAGGTGTCCCTCATGGATTCTTTATGGCTAACCGCCCAAGTTTGCGTATGAAGATGGTAGAGACTTGGCAATCGGGTCTTATTAGTGACGAAGATATAGGTGAGAACTGTATCGTGCGTTTACGAGATTGTGCGGAGTCATCCATCATCCGTGCGTTTCTCCCTGTGAATGCGGTACCCCTTAAGAATAGTGTGTTGCTGGACCTGGTTAAGGACACCGTGCCTGATGTACACGTTGAATTCGTCCGAGGGGACGAATTAGACGACCTTGTTTTTCATGGTCGCTTTTTCTTTGATCAAGAAGTTGACTGTGCGGGACTTTCGGTGTGCGCCGGTTTTTCTCTCATGTCTTCAGAACTTGGTGCGACTCCATTACAGGTTGAGGCTTTGCTCCACATAAACAACTCGAACCTGTCATTCGTCGCTTCTTATGGAGGAGAGAGTTACTTCAAAACTAATTATAAAGGTATACAGCACGACGAAATAACGAAGATGCTCCCAGGGATGATACGGCGTATCAAGGATCAACTTCCGGTATACATCGCTAGTGTCGTGGCACGGTCTACGTCTGATGGGTCGTTCATGCCAAAGCTTGAGTGTACGAAATTCAATAGGAGTAAGGGTCTCCCTGCGAAGTTTAAACGTGCTTTGTTTCATGAGGTACATGAAAACGAGTCAGAGATAGGCACACCTTGGGATTTTGCGCGGACTATTGTGTCCGTCGCTGAGGCGTTTGATAGTACTAAACGTCTTGCTATAGAGCGTGCCGCGGGAAAGTATCTTGGTATGGTTTACAGCAAAGCGGCTCGTAACGGGCCAGATGAATCGGAGGGCTGATGGCGGACAAAAAGTATATCACAGATCTTATTGACCCGGCTCTTTTTAAGGACCTCTTGAAACAGATACAAGACTCAAGAAAAGTCATTGAGAGTAGAAAACTTACCGATATCGATGGCGTGGAGTATGGCTCTGTCGAACACATTGATAAGGATAAGAGTGTTAAGTATACTATCCGTGGCGTGCATGTGCCGATGGATAAGATATTTAAGTATGCTAGAGGTAACTGCAATACATGTAACTCTAAGGGCTACACGGTAGTGCATATCGATAAGAAGTACGTAAAAGAGCCGGGAGACTATGTTCTTGTATCCTCGGAGCCTGTTGATGGTCTCAGCAAAGAGGAGATGGGTATCTGGCGGGAAAAGATGGCGCGTGAGAAAGCTTGGCGCGCAATGCTCCCCTGCCAGTGTGCTCTGAAAAAAGCTTTGAAGAAAGAGCCCGATCTTTATGCCAACGAACTGGGTAATATAATAGTACGTATAGAATACGAGGAAGTACCCCTCGATGAAGGAGCATAGTATGAAAATCTCCGCCGACCTTCAGAAGAAGATTGATTTACTCGACAGGTATGACCACGCTTATTATAATGATAAGCCCCTGATATGTGATGTGGCATATGACCTTCTAAAGGATTCTGTCCTGCGGGCGCTCCCTCCGAGTCATCCACGACTTGCGAAGGTCGGGCACGAAGTTAGTAGTGCGTGGCCAAAAGTGAAGCATAGTATCTTCATGGGCTCTCAGAATAAGGTGTCTACAGAGGATGCTATACGTGCTTGGGTGAAATCAGTAGAACAAAAGCTTGGTGTGAAAAAGCCCCTGTTTATTTTACAGCATAAGATCGATGGTTTTTCTCTGGAAATGGAGTACCTAAATGGACGCCTGAAAAAAGGGGTGACTCGAGGTAATGGGATAGTGGGGGAAGATATCACACCAAATGTGAAGTTATTTAGACAGGTCCCCCAAGTGTTACCTATCCAGAGGCATGTTACCGCTCGAGGAGAGGGTGTCATTTTTAAGGATGATTTTGATGCGATACAAAAAGAGACGGGTGATCGCTATAAAAACCCCCGGAATGCTGCCAGTGGTATTAGCAGGAGACTTGACGGCTCTTATAGCAAATATATTCGCGTCATAGCTTATGACGTCAACGCTAAGGTGAAGACTGAACTTGAGAAGGTACAGGCTCTTAAGAAGCTAGGATTCCGACACGTACAGACGTATAAGTGTCGTGATATAGATGAAATACTTAAGGTTTATCGTACGTATAAAGCTGGTAAGAGAGAAAAACTCCCTTACGCGGTTGATGGGCTCGTGTTGAAGCTCGACAGCATCGAGCTTCAGGAGCGTATGGGTGTCTCGCACAATAGACCCGACGGTCAAATAGCTCTGAAGTTTGAGTCTGATCAAGCTTTGACTACGATTAAGGATATCACATATCAAGTGGGTCGTACCGGTAAGATAACGCCTGTCGCTTTACTGGAACCTGTGGATCTAATGGGAAGCACAGTACAGAAGGCTACTCTTCATAATTTCGCGTATATCGAAGAAAAGTTTATAGGTATAGGGGCTGAGGTAACCTTAGAGAAGAAGGGCGATATTATACCCCAGGTAGTAGATATCGTGTCTCCCGGGGACGACTATGTACGCCCTGATAAGTGTCCTTCGTGTGGGGGTCCTCTTATAGACGATGATACGAACTTCTGGTGTATGAACATACCGTGCCGGGAAAGAGATATAAATCGGATCATATACTGGATACGTACTCTTGATATGAAGGGTTTTTCGAAGAGCTTTGTAGAGAAACTCTGGGATATGGAAAAGGTAAGGTCTGTAGCCGATCTCTATCGCCTTAAGCCGGATGACTTGACGGCTATAGATGGGATAGGTGCATCGACTATCAAGTCCTTTTTTAAGACTCTTGAGTCAACATCAGAAATGTACATGGAAAAGTTCATCACAGCTCTCGGTATCCCAACATGCTCAAAGTCCACCGCAGCAGCCCTTGTACATAATTTTGGGGGTGACTGGGACAAAATATCAAGCGTGCCCTCCGATGAACTCGCAAAGCTTTCTGGATTCGGGAAGACTTCGGCGGAGTCTGTGTGTAGTGGTATAAAAGAAGTTTCTTCGATGGCTGAGGATCTGTTACAAGTCATACGTATCAAACAAAAGAAACAGGGTGTTCTTACAGGGAAGTCTTTTTGTGTTACGGGGTCTCTGACTTCTATGAGCCGAAAAGAATTTCAGGATTTCGTTGTAGAAAATGGGGGCGTATCAAAAAGCGGAGTATCTTCCGATCTGACGTATCTTGTTACGAACGACCCGACTAGCGGCTCTGGAAAAAACGCCAAGGCTAAGAAGCTCGGGGTAGAAGTTATCACAGAGGATCAGTTTTTTGAGCTCGTAGGAGTAAAACCTGAGACCTCAAAAGATGAATCAGTCGGTGAGGATACTGATGGTGTTCAGATGGTATCAGAAAATTTATTTGGGAGCTGATTAGTGCAGAGAAGAATGTCCAACAAAATAACGGTCACACCATCTGAGATAGAGTCTGAAACTTGGAAGAGGTCTGAAGAGACTCTTTATACGTTGCAGAAAAAGCTCTATGTTGAGTGCTCTTGTGAGCACTCGCAACACATAGCTCGCGTTATGCTGCAGATGGAAGTAACACACCCTAATGATAGCGATAGGGCGTATGTCAGTTCTGATGATGTGTTTTTTGAGTTCAATCTTACAGAAGCCCTGGATCCTGCATATGATACACCGTTTGATTGTTATGTGCGTCAGGACCCCTGGGAGAAGATGACGCGCCCTTTTGTTCGCTGGTATCGACGTGTAAAAGCCGCACTCGACCTGCTTAGGGGAAAACCTGTACATTTCTCTACAGATTTAATGCTTTCTTTCGATGGAGCCCAGGAGCTTGCACATCGTATAAACGAAGCGGTTACAGATTTGGAGAACAAAATAGATGTTCAAGCTGAATGCGATCACAAAGATCCAGAGGATCATAAGACAACTAGCGACGGACCATCCTGAGCTAGTTGTCTATGCTAAAACGGATCAAATAGTCTATATAAGAGCCCTCGTACCTATACTACGTGAGGAGTTCTCTGACTACGAATTGGATGTGTTCATAGAACTTTCCGCTACTGAACTCTCAGACAAAGGCTCGATGACGTACCGTACAGCCCACGCTTATTTCAAGATGGTTTTCAAATATGGCATTGACCCTACTTTTTTTGGCCTAAAGGGAATGAGAGGAGACGATGACAATGATTCAACTTAAGAATCTAGAGGTATCAAATCGTAATGTACGCCAACTCCGCGACGATGAGGATGTTGAGGGGCTTGCGAAATCAATTGTAAATCGTAAACTGATTAGTAAAATCGTGCTGCGCCCCTCACGAGCCAGTGACGGCACCGTGATCGACAATAAATATGAAGTTGTCGCCGGACAACGTAGATACATGGCTCTCGTGAAGATACACGGAGAGGATTACATACTTCCTGAAGACGACTACATATATATCGAGGATTTGGATGACAAAGAGGCTTTCCTTCTTTCCCTCGAGGAAAATGTGTACCGGAAGGATCTCACGCCCATGGAGCTTAATAAGGCTGCCGTAGAGCTTAATCACATGGGTTTTAAGGATAAAGAGGTAGCTGAGCGCCTCAATGTCACCCCTCACCGCTTAAAACGGCTGTATGTCCTATCACAGGATAAGAATCGTATACCTCCTGCTGCTATAGAAGAGCTGCAGAAGCCTCGAGAAGAATCCAAATTCACGGATGCTCACTGGCAGAAGCTTCGAAATATCGATGATGAGCAAGTCGTGAAGGATGTGGTGGATTTTATCATAGATAAGGAATGTCCTCCACGAGACGTCCCTACAGTAGTAAAAGGTGTTGAGAAGCGCTTGGGTGTTGAAAAAGGCCCGTTAAAAGAATCTTCTTCATCTACATCTTCTCCTGTAGATGATGGGGCTCCCCCGAATCCTGGCGGACCTATTAAGTACAGTCATAAGGGCGAGCTTATCATGGAAGAGTACGCCGACGAAAAGGTTTTTCGTATCTATGGTAAGGAAGAGGAAGAAAAAGTCGATGTTGAGCACTATATGGAGTATCTACGGCATCCAGCTAAATTCAGGTGTTTTGTGGATTTTAAGCTCACGGTAAAGCCTCAAATGGACAGCGATTAAAGAATCGTGAGGATTAAAGTAAGGATGAGGGAGTCGGGGGCCGTTGTCTCTGACTCCTATTTTATGTGGTAAGAAGTTATTCAAGAAGCAAAATTTAGAAAGAGCAGGATATCTCATTACAGGTCCTCAATGTCCATGTTGAATCAAAATATAGAACCGTTAAGGATAATAATCTCTTTATACTCTGAGATATACACATAGTTGAATCTGACAGGTGCTATAAGGAGATACCCATGGCAGACCTTTCTAATTTTACGTCCTCTGGTACGACATATGACTTCTCAAAAGGCCCTAAGAGCATATATTATGCTCAAGGCGATGAGGACCTGTTTGGGATTATACTTAATGTCCCCCAGACGGATGATGACGATGAATGGGGTGGTACGGAAAGAATTGCGCTAGAGCGCATCTCAGATAAACTCGGAGACCTTCAAAAGTCTGTGGAAGACCCCTATGGGTCTGGCACGAACGGTCTCTTGAATCGGGTGACTGCTCTCGAGGGTATAGTCGATACGTCTACTCCTAAAGTCACTCTGGGTAATGTGACTATCAATGGGAGTACAGATCAGATTACTATAGGAAGCGGCATGACGCTGACTTCCTCTGGTTTGACCCTGGGGGATTTTAGCCTTTCACTGGCTAATCCTACCTCGTATTTGATAGATTTTAAGGATGTCAGTCTTTATATGACTGACACAGGGGCTACAAAACAGTTCCAGATTAGTGTGGGCTCTACTTCATATATCTTTACTGAGACACAGCTCACACTTTCTCAGTTGAATCTGTCTGGAGATTTGACTGTCACAGGTGACATCACAGGCACAAATATACAAGCTACAGGTAACATCCATGGTGCTACGGTTTGTGGTGATGACCTCTCTACCTTCAATAACATGAAGATACAGGGGGACTTCCAGAATAATATAGTGCCAAGGTCTTCCTCAACGTATAATATAGGTACTCCGGCACTTCGCTGGAATGGTATCGCCGGTACGTCTCTAAATATATCAGGGGCCTCTACCCTTACAGGCACCATAACTGCAACAGATATTGATATTTCAGGGACTGCTACTGTTTCGGGTACGATAGATAGTGATCTCGTGCCCAGTGTAACTGCAACATATGACCTTGGGTCAACTTCAGCTCGGTGGCAGGGTATCGCTGGAGTAGCCTTGAATCTTTCAGGTAATATTACAGCGACGGATCTGAATGTAAATGATATCAACTGCCGTGATATTTTGATGCGCGATTTGATAGCTAACGATGTTACTATCTGTGGCTCGAATATCACAATAGATGGCGCGGCTATGGCCTCAAACGCTTCTATAGCGGTAACTGGAGCAAATATTACCTCAACTCAGTTGGTGCAGGGTGCTGTATTAGGGACTACTTCCTATGTATCATTGAGCACTACAACTGAACCAGCGGCACCCACAGCGCAGGCTTTCTTGTATTATAGGACCGGTGCTGGATCAGATACTAGTGTATTCCTTAAGGTGCCAGGAGGAACAGTTTTCGAAATTAAGTCTGTCTAACATCATATATAGGAGATGCACATGGAAATCAAAATTAAAAATGGGATACTCATCCAGGAAGCATTCCTGGAGCACTACACAAAGCTACTTCAGCGCCAAATGCCCGCGAAGCTCTGTCTTGAGCTTAACCAAGCTTTAGATGAGATTATATCGCAGGCTTCCGTTGTAAAACGTACGCGTCTTGAAATTGCTAAGAAATACGGGGAGAAGAAGGAAGACGGTAGCCTTCTGACAGACGCAGCTGAAAATGTGCTTTTTCCCGACGAGGAAACGAAAGCAAAGTGCATGGGTGAAATTAATGAGATCCTCAATGAGACTCTTACCATTACCGTATCTAAGCCAGTTTCGATATATGAAGATGAAACGGCCACTCCGGATGAGCTAAGATTTCTTGGAGGTCTCATCGAAGTCATAGATAGACCAAAGGATAACGAACAAAAATAAAATAAGAATCTAGGGTTGACAGCGGTCGACTCTAGTGGTATATTAAAATCTGTCTAGCTAGACAAAGGGCGAGCATGCAGCCTTAAACGCATGCACGGGAGAGCCTCCGGATTTAGGGCTCAAGAACCGGTAGCTGTGACACGCTACCATAACATAGGAGAGACTTATGTCTGCACCTAATCCTACCATCGTTGCGCGCGCTGAAAAGGCCGCGGAAATCCTCAATATTAATCCTGAAGAAGTTTTGGAGATGCTAAAAGATATTGGCATCGACAACTCTGATTTTGGCTTGAAAATCCTCAACGCCGGAACTACAAATGAAGGCGATATTTGTGCTGTTCTTATCAAAGATGTAAAAGAGGGTAACCTTTGTTTGAGGGAAAAAGCGGCGGCGGCTATTCTTAAAGGCCGTGATCCTTTCGCTGTAGAAGAGAAGAAAGCTGAGTCAAAGTCTGAATCGACAAATTCTGTCGTTGAAACTCTTGTGAAAACTATTCAAGGCAATCGTCCTATCCAGCAATGGAAGGATCGAGAGCTTTTGGAGACCTATGATACGGATAGGGATCCAGAGATGGAACAAGAGCTTCATCGTCGAGCAAAGGCTCAGCCGTTTATTATTCTCAAGGAAAACGGAACGACCAATCCAGGGGACGAACCTATCGACATAGAAGAGTCTTTGGATTTGTTGAAGGCGGCACGTCGGGGTCGTAAGAATCCTACTATATACCCCGTAGGTGAAGTGGTGAAAAATGTGTTCATGGTCACTGAGTTGAACATGGATGATCGAATCACTGAGTTGTGTCCTCTCTGTAATGAAGCTCTTTATCGAGGGTATTGCGCTCACTGTGAGCTGAAATTCTCTGGTATGGATGACGATACCCGTGCGTATCTACGCCTTGTGTCTGAATCAGAAAAGTTCAACCTCAATAGTTTCTCGGATCGTAGAGCTGTGTGGGCTAGTGCTGTTAAGGGTCTCGATGATCTGAGAATGACATGGCCTGGGCTCTCGAAGAAGTTTGATGAGTTGAAACTGACAAATGAACTTCCAAGGCTGAGAATCATTCAGAATTTGCCGAGAAGTCAGAAGGCGGATCCATTCTACCTGGACGGCAATCGCAGCTACTAAGAAGAGGGAGGGAGCCTCGAGAGGGGCTCCCTTTATTATGGGAGGATTTTATGGCTATGTCATATACGATGGAATATAAAGGCTTCAAGGCTCAGATCATGGAAGCTAATCGCCTTGAGGGGGACTATGTGCACGGTCTACCCCCTGGGGACCCGTTGCCTGTGTATCAATCTGAAGCTTTTAAGAAATACCCGGATAACTGGATGAAAGGCCCAGGTGTTTTTATAGTACCTGTACGTCCAAATAAGGGGCTGTGGTTTGACTGGCGTGGGAATCTTAGTAACAATACAGCGATACTTCCTACGATCAAAGGATGCAATCCTATTACGGGGATCCAAACTTCAGGCTTTCATTTGGAGCGATACGAGGAGAAATGCCCGAAACATGGGGTGGCTTTTGAAGGGGATAGGTACTGTCCGAAGTGTGAGTATAAGTGGCCTCCGCAAAATTATGTGTGCCGGGACCCTATGTGGTGGGATGGTTGGTTTAACGCGAAAGATGGTACAGTGCGCCAGTTCTTTTTCACAGAAGAGGAGATGCGGGATATCGCATCAAAACTTATTGGTAAGGAGAACACAGTCCCAGCATTTGGGTTCGCCTTCTATCGTCCTAAGGAGATGCGCTCCGCCCCTAGAATGCGTTACAAAACTTATTCTCCATATGACGATTCTGAGTATTTGGACGGGACGGGTTCATACGTGAACTCTAAAGAAATGTATGTTACCTACAGTAACAGTAGTAGTACTTCTGGATTATTAATGGCGTCGGATTCTTGTAGCAGTTTTTCTGATGTAGAAATCAGGCCAGATAGTGTATCCTGTCAGATAGGGGGTATTTTAAGGTCTAAGGAATCAAGGGACCTGACGATCTCTAAGAAGGCTGTGAAGGAAGTGTCTGTCGGTGCCGGAGCAAAGATAGATCAAAATCTTGACCCAGATCCATATGATTTAGATTCATGGAAGGACACACCTGACGCCTCTATGACGATTTATTTTGTTTTTCAGGAGAAGCTAGAGGAGTTGAAGGCTGGTGGGATGAAAAGTCTCGAGGGAAAAGAAGAAGGGATGCTGGAAGGTCTTCCTGTAGGTTGACATAAGACACATGTAATGATCTGTTCATTTAGGGTCCTCTGATTAAGAGGACCCTTTTCTTATGGAATCGGTGCTATGAATTTGAAATGCATTCTTCAGGAACAGCGCCGTCAGATGGAAGAGTATAAGTGGCTTCGATCTGAAGAAGCTGGTGTCGACCTAGGAGAAACAGCATTATTGGATTGGGTGTATAGGTTTGCGGCGGATTTTAGAACTTGGGCTGAAAGTATCCCCATAGAGTGTATATCTTGCGGAGAATGCATGACAGGGGAGACAGGCCTCGAGTGTATGCATCCTTTCAATCGTAGACGTTTAGAGCTCACAGACAACCTTTATAAACCTAAGTCTGACACCTAATTATCTATTCATACAGTTGCATATGTGTCTTACGAGAGTGAACGGGAAAGCCCACGACTTTAGCCGTGGGAGCAGTCACGTAAGAGACACATTTAGTACAGAGGCTCTGTAAATATCCGTTAGGCTATGAGGCAGAGCAAGGGAGGTTTGATTGCCTCCCTTTTCTTCTGGAGAATACTATGAAGCCCTATTGTTTTCGCTGTTTTACACAAGACCCCTATCCTGCTCAAGCTGATACAGGAGACGTCATATACTGGTTCAGGCTTTTTGGAGAGGATGATGATGAGTTGTGTACTATCGGCTTAGATACTGAAGGAGATGTGGCTCCTATGTTTATGGGAGTCGCCGATAAAGATTTTGATTATGATGAAAGTTATAAGATTCTATGCCCCGATTGCGCAGCGTTAGAAGCTGAGCAAGAAGAATCCCTATATGAAGATGAGGATTGGGATGCAGACGACGAAGATGAGTACTTAATCTAAGTACTCCGTTTAGTGCGCTTGGTAGGTTTCTTACTTGTTTTCTTTATAGCTTTTTTCTTAATGGGCCACCCATTAATGGCCCCTATGTTTTTCTTCACCATTTCATACGCTCCACGAACAGCACTGCTCATAACGTCCATCTGAGCGTGATTCATCACGAAAATATCTTCTTTATCCGGATACATGCGTGTGTAAGCACATGCTGTTAAATATGTTGCACCCTCTACAAGTTCGTGATGTAGATAGTCCAAAAAAGTCTCATCATCATATTTGTAATTGATGACTATCTGTTTTGAAGCAAGATCACACTCTCCTCCAAAGATGGAATCATCACGCCTCACACGCATGCATTTCCAGGATTGTCCAAACCAAGTGAAGTCGCATTCTTCCTTCATAACAGCAGCCTTTTCTAGAGCCGTATGCATTCTATGATAAGGTAGGGCTATTAAGAGATTATGGTTCAGTCCAATTCGGCCATAATCTTCTAATAAGTCGGCCAACAGTTAATCGTTGAAGCGCTAAAATGGCCTCAGGATTTCAGACGGCAGAGCTATGAGGTAAGAAAAAACTTTAACATTTGGTTGACGGTTCGTATATTCGGCCAAAGGGAGCTTCCTAAAGCTTCGATATGGACATAATCGAGGGGTAAAGCATGAGGAAGAGTGCACCGAAAAAGCTAAAGCTGACACCCGGCAAAAAGATGAGACTAAATGTGGATTCTAATGGTGGGGCTCAAGAAGTAGACGAGACTAAATCTCTCCTAGGAGACATAGGTCGTTTAGAGGATGAGAATAGGAAACTTCGAAGCGAACTTAAATCGACCCGCCGCGGTTCTACACTTTTTAGCTTGCTGTCAGATACGATACATAATCAACCTCCTTTTTCTACGTTCACGCCATATTCAAGTATCATTCAGAAAAAAGGCAAGGTAAAAGAGTCAGCTATGCTGGTGCTCTCTGATTCTCATGGAGACCAGGAAATTCTTGGTAAGAGAGTCCAGAATCTTGAAGAGTACAATTTCGATATAGCGTGCCTTCGTGCAGAGCGTATAGTAGACACGACTGTCAGCCACCTTATCGATAACATGAAAAACTATAAGTTTGAGAGGCTGTATATAGCGGGTCTAGGCGACTACGTGAATGGAGATATCCATAACGCCACAGAGCACAGTAAGTGGCGTAACAGTCTTAAAAACTCCATGGGTATGGGAGAGCTCATAGCCATGATGATTACTGACTTGTCCAGGTATTTCCCGGAGATCGTATTTTGTAGCGTTTCTGGGAACCATGGTAGACGCTCTTTCAAGAAGGACTATCGTGGAGCTCAGAATAACTGGGACTATCTGGTGGCGATGCATGCAGCGACACGTCTTAGGAATCTCGTTGAGTCTGGGCGTTGTAAGATAGTAGTGCCTGATTCTTGGTCTATGGGTTTATCCGTGTATGACTGGAACTTTGTGCTGAATCATGGAGATGACGTCCGATCTTGGAATTCAATACCGCACTACGGTATTGAGCGGAAAACTAGGAGGCTTGGAGCTATAGGTGCTGTGCAAGGGACGACACCAAATTATTTTCTATACGGACATTTTCATACAGCATCTACTACACAGCATACAACAGGAGAAGTAATCCTAAATGGCTCATGGGCAGCTACGGATGAATATGCTCTTAATAGTTTGGGGGCGTACTCAGAACCGTTCCAGTGGCTTCTTGGGGTACACCCAAATTATGGAGTTACTTGGCGGATGCCTATAAAACTACGTAAGGGTACATTAGCAGAGGAAGCTAAAAAGAAGAGTCGGTACGCCATTACGCTCTTTGAGGATCATGAGCAGGCTGAAGGTGATATCGTTTTCAGGGAACGTAATGATAAGAAAATCTACCTATAATTGGGTTTTAGAGCCAATAGAGGCCTGGTGTCAAAAAAGTGCATAAAAGTATTGACAAGAGGTCTCTATTGGTGTTATATTCTGTATTCAGTGCTTGAGAGGCACACTAGTTCATTGACATACGGTTCAGCACTTCACTTTAGAAGCTTACATGGAATAATTCTTTTAGCTCAGTGAAGAGCGCGAGACTGTTAATCTTGAGGTCGTGGTGTCGAAGCCACAGAGAATCCCCGAGCTTCCATAACTCGTGCTGAACCGCATATCAATGAATTGATCTTTGAAAATCTGTCCACTCTTTACTGTTGGGGCTTTTAACAGTTTCAATAATTTTATAGAAATTTAGCAAAAACAAATAAATTTTAGTTTTTATTTGTTTTTTTAACGCAAAAGGGTATATTATAGTAACCTCACAGTGGCGTAGCTGCATATCCGCCGTAGGCGGATATGACTGGATGCTAAGATTTAATAAATCTTTGAGGATACCCTTAGTTCAAGGGGAATTAAAGCCTGTGGAGAAAGTGTAAGACCAAAG
>WJJK01000147.1 GCA_014729705.1 Candidatus Altarchaeales archaeon
ACAACTGGGGAAAAATTCAACCATCAAAACCTTTTGTCCCTCCCGATTAGTATAAAAAATCTCTTCGACAAATGGCATATACCACCGGAAGGGCTGCGCTTGCTCTTTCTCGAATTTGTGTTCACGCTTAATGCCTGTTACGGTGGCTATCTCCCTGTTGTTGAGATCCTCTACAATTTCACCCAGGGCGATTTGCTTTTCTCTGTGAGGCACCTGTGTACCCCCTAGCCGGCTGTTGAGTAATAGTGTTGCTCTATAATGCCAAGTCCAAGACCTTTCCTCAATCATCCGTTGCCGCACCAGAAAATAATTGGAGGTTTGATAATATGTATGCAAGGTCTTTCCATCCAGAATGGTTGACAATCGTCTGGACAGCGTTTCTACATAGCTGTCCCAATCAGGGTCACTCAAACCGCTTCCGTTGCGTTCCCAGATGGCGGTTGTAGATTGACTTTGAAGAATCATAAATCGGGGAAATTCCAGGGTGGTCCAATATAAAAACTCACCCTTGACCCCGGTATCTAACCGGACCCGATAATGATCTCGCACCATTTCTAAGACCTGTTCCGGGATATTGCCGTTGGTGTTCTCGACTTCTAAAACAGGTGTAAAACCAGATCGTTTGCGGATGTAAACCAAAATGTCACCAATAGCCCATTGAGATATATTTTTTGTAGTTAAAAACTGGGTAATTGTAGTCTCAACTACATCAAAACTGGGATCCTGGCCAACTGTTTGCAAGATACGTTGAATAAAATCTTCCTCATCTCCAAGTTTCCTGATTTGCAAGCTAAGTCCAGTAGTTTGCATATTGCATCCCCCACAATTCTTGTGTTGGTTTTTCGATATTCACTAAATTTTCATCTCCCTTGCGGTAAAATCTGGTTACATCTTCGCCAGCTGAAATAGCCATTTCCAACAGTATTTGTCTGAAATTTTGTTTTTTGGCCTCAATATCCCCGAATCTGCACCAGGTCCAGGCTTCAATCGGTCCCCCTCCAATTTCATCTTCAAACTGGTACCAACTGTTGGTTTCGGTATCAACAAATAGTCCCCCGTTGTCACCGTGAATCTTGACCCCCCCTCGGGTATCTGTGTAGTGACCGTTACCCAAAGAAAAATTCTTGGTAAAGATGTCAAAAACATCCAGGCTGCGGGCAATGTCAACAAGATCGTCTTTGTCGGTGTTAATACGATTTGGTCTTATTCGTTGGGGTCTTCGCTTCTTGGGGGGGGCGAATTCTTGGAGCCAATTAACAACGTTGTCAATATTGTCAAGTTGTATAATCGGTCCTTTTTGTAAAAAAATGTAGGGATTACCGGAGGGATGAATCGAGGGAGGTACTACTGTTTGGCACCATCTGGTGCGAATGTTGACATGGCCAACCGGGGACCGCCATGTTTTATTCCCCCGAGGCCGGTCAAATTTAGTGTCGTGACCAAAATTTGGTAGCTTAGCGACCCTCAGAGGAATATGATACCCCTCTTTACTCCCCGACTGCTCGATTCGCCCGGAGAACAAAAAAGGGAACCGTTGCTTTAGTTCGCTATAGATTCCCTGGTCGTGATCGATGTCGATAGAAATAAAGCCGTCAAGGTGAACCACTCCGATATTAAACAACTGGTCGTGACCGTTGTTCCACCAGTGGGTGATTTCACCTTTGGTAGAATATTTCAAGAAATACTCTTTCCAACTTGACAGTGCTGGCCTTTTGTCGCCCGGTGCAATCGGGATAACATTTAGCCCCTCTTTGTGGTAATAGATCGCACTTCTAAAAAACTTTTCTCTAACGGTCAACATAGATTGCTCCCGTTGTTGTTGGGTAGATTGTAGCGTGGTCCTTTTATTGTACCACGTTTCACCTGATTGTGAAGAGATGTTGAGTATACGGAATCTTAAGTTTTGAGAATTAAGTTCTTAAATTTATTACATTGCAATATTAAAACCTGATCGTTTCCTGGTTAACCCATCGGTCAATAACCAAACCGCTCTTGAGATGTAACACATGCTCTCGACTCGCTTTGCCGGCATCCCGGCCCAGGTGTAACGACATCTTGAGAATAGGTTCATCTTCATCCATCTTGAGCGTAAAAGCCCCATCCGCAGCGGCGTTGGCATCTCCCCCACCTTTAGCTCCGGTTGAGTGGCCGGTGTAACCCTTGATAGATTCTTCGTTTTGTTGCGATAGGGCCACCATAACCACTTGCTCCTGATTGGCCACCCCCTGAACGAACATAGCCGCCCTGCTTTGCCTCTCAAACAAAGTTTTGTCATTTAGCCCCAAGATTTGGGTATAGTCAATAAAAAACAGCTTGGTGCCTCGGTCCATTTTATCTCTCTTGATGGCCGCTTGCATAGCGGTCAAATCTTTGATACC
>WJJK01000148.1 GCA_014729705.1 Candidatus Altarchaeales archaeon
ATACTTATGAGGGGGTTATACCCAACCTCAAACGCCGCTACCGGGAGACATCATCTGATAGGATGCGTTCATGGATTATGGGTTTCATGAGCCAAAGACCGTGTCCAAGCTGTGGGGGTTTAAGGCTTAAACCACAGTATCTGGCGGTTAAGGTAGGCAACCTCAACATATCCCAGTTAACCGCTTTTTCCGTGGATCAGGCCACCGACTTCTTCGGCAAATTGAGGCTCACAAAGAGACAGGAGAAGATAGCCTCCCAGGTGGTCAAGGAGATAGGGGGTAGGCTGGGTTTCCTCAAGGACGTGGGGTTGGGGTACATAACCTTGGATCGTTCGGCAGGCAGCCTTTCAGGCGGGGAAGCCCAGCGGATACGTCTTGCAACCCAAATCGGAAGCCAGCTTGTGGGTGTTTTATACATTCTGGATGAACCCTCCATCGGCCTTCATCAAAGAGATAATAAGAGGTTGATTGAGACTTTGAAGAACCTAAGGGACCTGGGTAATACGGTTATCGTGGTGGAACACGATACGGAGACCATTGAGTCCGCGGACTTCATAGTGGATTTGGGCCCCGGCGCAGGCGTTAAGGGGGGTTATGTTGTCGCCTCAGGATCAAGCGAGGAGGTGAAGGCGAACCCTGATTCCTTGACCGGCCAGTACCTCTCGAAAAAGATGGAGATAACGCTTCCAGCTGAGAGGAGGAGGGGTGACGGCAGAGCTATTACGGTTGTCGGCGCAAGGGAGCATAACCTGAAAAACATCGACGTGGACTTTCCCCTTGGGGTTTTCACTTGTGTGACTGGGGTCTCTGGGTCCGGTAAAAGCACTTTAGTGAATGAGATACTTGGCAGGGAGGTTAGCAGGAGGTTTTATCGAAGCAGGGATAAGCCGGGGCGACATGATCAAATCACCGGCCTCGCCCACATAGATAAGGTGGTTGTAATCGATCAATCCCCGATCGGCCGCACCCCAAGAAGCAATCCAGCAACATATACTGGGGTTTTCACCCCCATAAGGGATCTTTTCGCGGGGTTGCCTGAATCACGTATGAGGGGGTATAAGCCGGGGCGCTTCAGCTTTAACGTCAGTCAAGGCCGCTGTGAGGCGTGTGAAGGCGACGGCATAAAAAAGATTGAGATGCATTTTCTACCCGACATATACATACCCTGCGAGCAGTGCCAGGGTAAGCGTTATAACGACGCGACGCTGGAGATTCGGTATAAGGGCAGGAACATAGCAGACGTTTTGGATATGACTGTGGATGAGGCTCTTGAGTTCTTCAAAAAGATTCCGGTGCTTGAGAGGCGTCTTCAGATCCTTGTGGACGTGGGTCTAGGCTACATTAAGTTGGGGCAGAGCGCGACAACACTATCCGGAGGCGAGGCTCAGCGGATTAAGATCTCCCTGGAGCTTGGTAAACGCGCTACAGGCAAGACGCTTTACATCCTGGATGAGCCTACCACGGGGTTGCATGCCCACGACGTTAAGAAGCTTGTTGAGGTTTTACAGCGGCTTGTTGATTTAGGCAATACCGTGCTTGTGATTGAACACAACCTTGATGTTATTAAATCCTGCGACCACATAATTGATTTAGGCCCTGAAGGCGGGGATGCCGGCGGTAGAGTCGTTGCATTCGGTCCTCCGGAGCAGGTGGCACGCAAAAGCAAAAGCCACACCGGCAGGTACCTTAAGTCCTTGTTGACTGTGAAATGAAAAAATTTTTAGCCCTCTTAGTGTTGGTTTCAGCCTGCCTGTCCCCCAGCCAAACCAGTAGGGTGTGTTTCTCAGATGATTGTTTCCGCCTTGAGGTGGCAGATGACGATGCCCAGCGGCGCAGGGGTTTAATGTATCGAGACACTCTTGATATGGATTCTGGGATGCTTTTCATATTCCCTCGGCCGGCTAAATACTCTTTTTGGATGAAAAACACCCAAATACCCCTAGACATTATCTGGCTTGATGAAAACAAGTCCGTCGTATATATACAACAAAATACGCCTCCCTGCGACCAAACACCCTGCCTAAGTTATGCGCCCCCCGAAGACGCCCTCTACGTATTAGAGGTTAACGCGGGATTAACCTCGGAAAAAAACATCTCCCCAGGCGATGACGCGGTCTTCTTATCCTAGTTCCCCCTGCAACCAGTCCACGTATTCCTTTTCCCCCTCCACAGGGATCTTTAGTATGGCTGGGACGTCGTAGGGGTGTATCTTTTTAACCCTTTTTTTTAGTTCCCCGAATTTCTCTCCCGAGGTTTTAGCGATTAAAACATATTCCTGCTCGTTTTGGATGTCCCCCTCCCAGCGGTATATGCTTTCCATGGGGAACAGGTTGGCGCATGCTATGAGTTTAGCCTCAATTAGTTGTCCTGCGATTTTTTCAGCCTCATCCTGTGAGGGACAGGTTATGTATGCTAACATCATGTCCATGTTTTATTGATTTACTGCGTTTCAAATAAATGATGGATAGGGTGATCATGCACGTTGACATGGATTACTTCTACGCGCAAATCGAGCAAAGGGAAGACCCCGCCCTAGCGGGTCGGGCGGTGGCGGTCTGTATGGTGTCTGCGAGGAAAGGCAGTGTGGGTTC
>WJJK01000149.1 GCA_014729705.1 Candidatus Altarchaeales archaeon
AAAATGGTTGAACCAAGTAAAAGATCAAGGTCGGTTAAGAAAACCAAAAAACGCACACCAGGGGGCAGAACCGCAACCCACTACAGGAGGGATAGACACAATATGAAACCCTGCGCCCGCTGCGGTAAAAAACTTCAGGGAGTGAACACAGGATCCTCGGCGACCATACGGAATTTAACCCAAAGCCAGAGGAAACCCGCTAAACCCTACGCAGGAGTGCTATGCAACCAATGTACAGATGAGTTGGTGAGATACGTCACACGTTTCGAGGCTAAATACAAAAAGAAGTTGGACCTGGATTTAGGCAGGGACTTAACCCTCGAAAAGTATCTGCCACGCGGATGGCATGATAGGCTTGCAAACCAATGATTATAACCGTCTCAGGCTCGGCCGCCTCGGGAAAGACGACGCTCGCGGAAAAACTGTCAAGTAAACTCGGTTTTAAACACATATCCGCCGGCCGGATCATGAGGGAGATGGCTCAAGAGAAAGACATGACTCTCTTGGAATTCTCTGCTTGGGCTGAAAATCACCCGGAAGTGGATGAACAAATAGACGGCCGGCAGAAACAACTCTCAAAAGACGGCGACTGCGTCGTGGACGGGCGGTTGTCTGGCTGGTTTCTCAACGCCAACCTAGCGGTATGGCTTTGGGCTCCTGTTTCCGAGCGGGCAAGACGCGTCATAGGGCGGGGAGAGGAATATGAGACCCTCCAACAGGCGGTTGAAGACATTAAAGCCCGGGAGGAAAGCGAGAAGAAAAGATACAAGAAATACTACGACATCGACTTAGACGACCTATCCTGCTACGACCTCGTGTTAAACACCCACCTCTTCGGCATAACGGAGATGACTGAGTTGACAATGCACGCCGTCAAACTCATTAAACCCTGATTTATATCCCCACACCTAAATAATTATCATGCGTGTGATGAACCGCGGTCAAAGCGCCCTGGAGTTTCTTATGACCTACGGCTGGGCTATACTCGTTCTACTGGTTATCATGGTCGTCGCCTGGCAGATGGGTTTATTCAACCTAGGGGGAGGCATTCAACCGGGGAGCTTCGGTTTTTGGGGTGTAATACCCCATGACTTCAAGATAAGGGAGGATGGGGAGTTGACTTTAAGCCTTCTAAACAACATCGAAGCTAACGTCACGATACAGCGCCTAAACGTAAGCGGCCCCCAAGGAGAGATTATGTGTTTTGACGGGGGACAGATGCTTAAACCCGGGGGGCAGATGCAGGAAGTCTGCATCCTGTCATCTGCTGGCTTCAGTTTGGGAAGCAATTACGAGGTTTTTGTGAAAATCCAGTACAATGACTCCCGCACCGGACCCACAAGGTATTTCAGTTCAGGAAGGATTTGGGGTAACGTGGAAAGATAATCTGAAAAACAGATGAAACCCGAATTTGAGCATGTCTTCCTGGCTCTGGGGTTTGCTTCAGCAGTCACCCAAGTATCGATTCTAAGGGAGTTTTACGCGGCATACTCCGGAAACGAGGTTTTTCTGGCGGTAACCCTTGGATTCTGGCTTGCCTTAACAGGGGTGGGGGCGCAAGTAGCAGGTAAAGGCCGGATAATTGGTGGTTTAAGCGGTTTTGCTGTTCTCTTCAGCCTAGCCGCGCCCGCCACAACATACCTGGTGAGCATCAGCAAACCAGCCTTGGTTTTGCCGGGACAGCAGACCGACCCCCTACTTTTTGCCGCATTAAACCTTTTGATACTGTCCCCCCTCTGCCTATTAAATGGAGCGCAAATCGCTTCATGGTTTAAGCGGTTCCATAAGGAGAAGAAAGAGCAGGCAAGGAGGGGTTACGTTTATGAGGGCGTGGGCTCGGCTGCGGGAGGAGTATTATTCACGTTTATCCTCGCCACCCGGTCCTCGAATCTAATCAACGTATTCCTAGCCTCCTTCGTTTTGTTGGCTGTAATTTATGTCCACGAGAAAAACAAAAAAACTGTTTTAATGGGATTAGTTTTGTTTTCCGCCTTATTTCTTCCAGCAAACCAACTTCAAAACATGTTAATCTATGGCGGCGAAAATATTTTGTTTCAAAGCGACTCGCAGCTGGGCAGGATAACAGTTACAGAGGATCAGGGGCAGATAAGGATTTATGAAAACAACGAAGTCGTGGCTTTAAACCAAAAACAAGCCTCAGACGAGAAGATAATACACTACCCCCTGCTTCAGGTGGCTTCCCCCGAAAAAATACTGCTCATATCAAAAGGTTTCGGGCAGGTAATCAATGAGGCTGAGAAATATCCCGGCATTGAAACAGTATACTTAACCCATGACCCAATTATGGAGTCTGTTGGCAGAAGATTTCTGCTGAAGAAACCCCTAAAAGACGTAAGCTTTGTTTCAGGAGACCCCCGTAAATACATTAAAAAGACGGAGGAGCTGTTTGACGCCGTAATCATAGACGTAGGCGACCCATCCACCCTTCTTTTAAACCGGTTTTACACCAACGAGTTTCTGGCTGAAGTCAAAGAAAAACTCACGAACAAGGGAGTGGTATGTCTAAGCCTGACGGGGGGGGAGAATATTTGGAGCCGAAATGCTGTGGACATGAATAAGGCGGTTTACGGGGCCCTAAAAAATGATTTTGAATACGTGATGGTTTTACCTGGTTCAACCAATTATTTCCTGGCCGCAAGAAAACCACTCAAAAAGGATTATGCGGGGCTCATCCAACAAAAAAACCTGACTACAACGTATTTAACGGAGAAACACTTTGAGGTGGTTTTATCGCCCACCAGGATAAATCAAGCAAAAAAGTATTTAAGTGATTCAACTAGAATCAACACCGACCTCAAACCGGCGGCATTCAAAAATTATCTGTTTTTTTTCAGCGAGAAATACGGCTTCAACCTAAACAAAACCTTGATCCTAGGCCTTACTGTATTAACCTTTTTACTGTTTAAATTAAAGCCTTATTGCGCATCGGTTTTTGGTTCAGGATTCTCGGCTTCCCTGACGCAGGTGACCGCCTTATTCACCTACCAGATAGGTGCGGGCGTAGTCTACCATAACCTGGCGCTGTTCATAGCCTTGTTTATGCTGGGTTTAAGCGGGGGAGCGGCCTCAGCATCAAAGCTTAGATGGGGTGTTGAGAGAAACTTGGGGGCGGCGGCTGGGATCGCTCTAACACTATTTTTGGTGTTTGATTTCCTGCCTGAAGAATTCTTTTTATTCATCAACCTGTTGGCTGGATTCTACGCAGGCTTAATCTACAACAAAAGCTTTGTTGAAGGCGAAGCGACATCTCCCGGAGGGCTTTGGAGCCTGGATATCTTAGGCGGTTTTTTCGGCGCGGTTTTCTCGGCAGCCTTCTTAATACCTTTGTGGGGTGTTAGGGAGATGTTCATTATAGTAGGATTCATCAACCTATATCTTTGGACCAGATTCAGGTGACAGGGCTGTATAAGGATTTATTTGTTTGCGGGAATTAATTTGTTGGTGGATTTTTTAGACAAAAAAATCGATAGACGAGGATTCCTCAAAGCCGCAGGACAGGCGGCGGTAGGATTGGGGGCGGGCTGGTTTTTATTCAACAATCTTTTATCAGACGAACTATCAAGCACGCCACAGACGCCTTTAGGCAATTCAAGTCGTAGAGCCCTATTCTACCGTAGACTTGGTTCGCGGATTCGATGCGAAATCTGCCCGCATCAATGCGTCTTGAGTGAGGGGGAGATTAGCGTCTGCAGGGTCAAGACGGTTCGAGAGGGCAGGCTAGTTACGTACGCCTACGGGAACCCCTGCGCCGTCCACATCGACCCGGTTGAAAAGAAACCTTTGTATCATTTCCTGCCTGAAAGCCGGATATTCAGCATCGCCACCGCAGGATGTAACCTTAGGTGCCTGAATTGCCAGAACTGGGAGATAAGCCAGAAGAGGCCGGCTGAAACCAGAAACACTACGTTGCCGCCTGCGGAGGTGGTGCAGCGGGCTAAAGGCTACGGCTGCAAGTCAATCGCATACACCTACAGCGAACCCATCGCATTCTATGAATACATGCTGGATTCAAGCGTGTTAGCCAAACGCAGTGGAGTGAAAAACGTGTGGGTTACTGCAGGCTACATAAACCAAAAGCCCTTGAAGAAGCTCTGTGAAGTGGTTGACGCCGCCAACGTAGACCTTAAGGGTTTTAATGAAGAAACATACAATAAACTAAACGCCGGAAGCCTGAGACCCGTGCTTGAAACCCTAAAGACGCTGAAGAAGCAGGGGGTGTGGCTTGAGGTGACGAACCTGATTGTGCCCCGGTGGACGGACGACATGGACATGATAGGTGAAATGTGCGCTTGGATGAGAAGAAACCTCGGATCAGATGTGCCCCTCCATTTCTCGCGATTCCATCCAGCATATAAATTAACTCAGCTTCCCCCCACACCCACGGAAACCCTAAAGAAGGCGAGGGAAACCGCATTGGAGGCGGGATTAGAATACGTTTACATAGGTAACCTCGCAACCAAGGAGGGTTCCAACACATACTGCCCCTCCTGCGGAAAAATTGTTTTAGGACGCAGAGGATATGAGGTCACCGAAAAAAACCTTCAGGGAAGCGTTTGCAAATTCTGCGGCGAAAAAATTGCGGGGGTGTTTCAGGCTTGAGGAAACTCAAAAAAAACAATAGGAAACTCAAAGCATCAGGGGCAGGTGAGAAAGAAAAAGGCAACTACAAAGAAGCGATAAAATACTACACTGAAGCCCAGAAAACCAACCCCTGGGACCCGGAACCCTACGGCAGACTAGCAGTGCTATACGGGACATTAGACGACCTTAAAAAGGCTAACGAGTATTTGAAGAAGTTCCTGGCCCTGCCTCAATCCTACGACTTCCCCCAAGTACGCCAAGCCATGGAATTATTCCTCAAGGAACATAAAATAGCCGAACAAGACCTGCTTGAAGAAGCCCTAAACCAACTGGAGGACGCAGACGGGGAAGAAGAAGACGCTTAAAATAAGCAAGGGGTACGCAGCCCACACGCATCTACATGCGGGGAACATACTGTGTTCATGCAAGCAAACAGGGTTCCTGTTTGTCGCGCGCAGAACGGCGTCTTGGGCTCGCCCGGATTCGAACCGGGGATCTTCGCCTCGTAAAGGCGACGTCATAACCGACTAGACTACGAGCCCCAAAAAAAACAGGGTGGTTTTTATCTATCGTTTTCTTTGGTTAAAAAATATTTTCCTACTTAGCTGAAGGCGGGCCAGATGGTCATGCGCTCCATAATGAGTATGTGGGGCGTGGTGATGTATACCTCTGAAACCGTCCCAAGGCGGGGTATTATTTGTATCCGCATTTTTTTGTGTTCCTTAACCCCTCCGCGTGTTGCGCCGGGGGCCACATCGTGGTGGTGGAACAATAATTTCGCGGTGTCGCCTTTAACCAGATAACCGTCGTCGTGGGAGGGCCCCTCCTTAAGGTACTGTACCGTGAAGTGGCGGGTGGTGGAGGGGAATGTGCCGTCAACCACCGAACCGTTTAAAGTCAAGGCCTGGGTGGTGTCGGCGGTATCCGCTAAAATCACTGTGTCGTTTAAGTCAAGTTTAAGTGAACCCGGCTGAAGCCTTACGTAGACTTCAAAATGCTCAAGATCGTTTCCCCTGCTGCCGTCGCTTGCAATAACAGTCACAATCTCAACCCCTGAGGAAACCTCGTGTTCGGTGCGCTCCCCCCGCTGAATAGCCTTCTGCTGAAGGCCGCCTGAAACCCCGATCATCACAGTAGCGGATAAGGCGGCAACCAGGATAACTGCTATGAAGATAACCAGCACTCCAACTCCAGTCAAACCTCTGCGGCCCTCTAAAATCATCTTAAAGCTTCGTTAAATATAAAATCAGCCTAAAACCCTCAAACCCGGTTATTTTATTCAAAGTCTAGATATTTAAAACAAAATGAAACCTGAAACCCCCCGACTGGCGGTGGATGCGGCCATCATAGCAGAAGGTGAACTCGTGTTAATCAAAAGACGCAACCCCCCCTACCAGGGTATGTGGGCGCTGCCTGGAGGATTCGTCGACGTGGGAGAGACCGTGGAGGAGGCGGTAAAAAGAGAGGCGCAAGAGGAAACAAACCTCAAAATCAAAATAAAGAAGCTGGTGGGAGTCTACAGCAACCCCGAACGAGATCCGCGAGGCCATACCGTGAGCCTCATCTACTTATGCAAAAAAATATCAGGGAAGCTGAAGCCAGGAGATGACGCTAAACAAGCAGACTGGTTCCCCCTCAAAAAAACACCGCCACTGGCATTCGACCACGGCAGGGTAATCCAAGACATCCAAAAGACCCTTAAACCGTAGATTTGTTTTTTTAATCTGTATAACTAATTTAAGACTCCCATCTCCTGCAAACAGAAGATAAGGGGGGGATGGATTTGATGCTCCTTTTAAGGTGAACAGAAAGAAAATGAGTGAAGAAACAAAGGGGGAGGTGTTCAATCCTCCCAAGGAATTCCAGGAGAAGGCGTACATCAAAAACATGGATGAATACCAGAAGATGTATGACGAATCCATAGCAGACCCGGAAGGATTCTGGGCTAAGATGGCTGAAGAAACCACTTGGATTAAGAAGTGGGATAAGGTAAGAGAATACGACTTCAACCAAGGAGAAATAAAATGGTTCATAGGCGGGAAACTAAACATCACAGTGAACTGTTTAGACCGTCACGTCGAAGCAGGTAAAGGCGATGAAACAGCAATCATATGGGAAGGCAACGATCCAAGCGACAGCAAAAAATACACATACAAACAGCTGCTTGACGAAGTCTCCAAATTCGCGAACGTTTTGAAGGAAAACGGCGTGAAAAAAGGGGACCGCGTCTGCATCTACCTGCAGATGGTGCCGGAACTTGCGATCGCAATGCTTGGTTGCGCAAGAATCGGAGCCATACACTCAATAGTCTTCGGCGGGTTCTCAGCAGACTCATTAAGAGACAGAATAAACGACTCAGAATGCTCCGTACTCATAACCCAAGACGGAGGGGTTAGGGGAGCCAAAAAAATCCCGATGAAGGAGACCGCAGACGAGGCGGTTGAGGGGGCTCCAAGCATAGAGAAAGTCTACGTAGTGAAACGCACTGAAGCAGACGTTGAAATGAAGGAGGGCAGAGACATATGGTGGGGGGAGGCCATGGAAGGCGCAAGCCCTGAATGCCCGCCCGAAGAGATGGATGCGGAAGACCCGCTTTTCATACTCTACACCTCAGGATCCACAGGCAAACCCAAAGGGGTTTTGCACACAACAGGAGGATACCTGGTTTACGCCGCCACAACCCATAAATACGTCTTCGACTACCATGAAGGCGACGTCTACTGGTGTACCGCAGACATCGGCTGGATAACCGGACACAGCTACATAATATATGGCCCGCTTGCCAACCGAGCTCAAACCATAATGTTTGAGGGCGTACCCAACTACCCCGACTTCGGCCGATTCTGGGACGTCGTGGAGAAACACAAGGTAGACATATTCTACACCGCACCCACCGCCTTGAGGGCCTTGATGAGGCAGGGTGATGAGTGGCCTAAGAAACACGACCTATCCTCGCTTAAACTTTTAGGCACCGTCGGCGAACCGATTAAGCCGCCTGAATGGATGTGGTATCATAAAGTGATTGGAGGGGAGAGATGCCCGATAGTAGACACTTGGTGGCAGACTGAGACGGGGGGGATACTCATAACACCCCTGCCCGGTGCGACGTCAACCAAACCCGGGTCCGCTACGTTCCCGTTTTTCGGCGTGGAACCCGCTTTAATCAACGAGAAGGGCGAGGAATTATCCGGAAACGACGTCTCAGGGTTTCTGGTTATTAAGGAGCCTTGGCCCGGTATGATGCGAACAGTCTACGGAGACCACGACAGGTTCAAGAAAACCTACTTCACCATATACCCCGGATACTACTACACAGGAGACGGGTGCCTGCGCGATGAAGACGGATACTACTGGATAACAGGGCGCGTCGACGACGTGATCAACGTCTCAGGGCACAGGATTGGAACGGCGGAAGTAGAGGGGGCTATAGGCAAGCACCCGAAGGTCGCGGAAGCGGCGGTCGTCGGATTCCCACACGACATCAAAGGCCAGGGACTATACGCCTACGTAACCCTAAAAGCAGGTGAGGAGCCCTCAAACGAAGTCATTAAAGAGATTCTTGAGGTTGTGAAAAAGGATATCGGCCCCATAGCTAAACCCGATAAAATCCAGTTCACAAATGCGCTTCCGAAAACCAGGTCAGGGAAGATTATGCGAAGGATCCTCAGAAAGATCGCATCAAACGAGGTGGATCAACTGGGGGACACCAGCACACTAGCCGACCCCACGGTAGTGGAGTCTCTTGTGGAGGGGCGGCAATAAAGCCCCACCCACACCCTTCCTTCTTTTTTTTTCTTTTCTTTTTCGGGGTGAGTTGAATTGAAAGATAAACCTATGAACAGATGGATAGTAGTATTAGGAGCCCTAGTGATACAATTATGTTTGGGGGCGATATACAGTTGGAGTGTGTTCACGAAACTGCTGACAACGCCCTTAACCGACGGCGGAGTATACGGATTCACGGCAACACAAGCAGCATGGATATTTTCAGCAGGGCTTGCAACGTTTGCGGTGGTGATGGTTGCAGCTGGAAGGCTTCAAAAGAAGTTATCACCCAGACAACTGGCATCCTCGGGAGGGATAGTTTTAGGAGCAGGATACATCCTCGGAGGATTATTCGGATCCAGCTTCCCCATACAGCTTCTTACAATAGGCGTAATCGGGGGGGCAGGAATAGGTCTTGCATACGTGGTTCCGATTGCCGTCGGAGTGAAATGGTTTCCAGACAAAAAAGGCATGGTAACCGGCCTCGCAGTCGCAGGCTTCGGATTCGGAGCAACCATCTGGGTTAAGCTTGCGGGAAGCTGGTTCGGCGGACTACTAAATACAGTAACGCTTATGGGCTTGCCGGGAGTGCAAAGCGTATTCCTCATATACGGTGTGACCTTCCTGGTGTTGGTTGTTTTAGGAAGCATCGTGATGGTGAACCCCCCTGAAGGCTATAAACCCGAGGGTTGGACGCCGCCTGAACCTGCGAAATCCGAGAAAGCAACGGGGCAGGTAGAGATGACCAGCAAACAGATGCTTAAGACCCCGCAGTTTTACACCCTCTGGCTCATGTTCCTTGGCTCGGCACTCGCAGGGTTGATGGTGATATACTCCATCAGGCTCTTCGGCATAGACGCGTTGCTGGCTAGCGGGCAAGTCAAGGATGTGGCAACCGCAGGAGCAATAGCCGGCACAGCGATGGCGTGGTACGCCATATTAAACGGTTTAGGGCGGATAGCTTGGGGTAGCGTATCGGATAAGTTAGGCCGAAAGAATTCGCTTTTCCTCATGTGTCTTGCGCAGGCAGTAATAATGTTTTTGTTCTATAAACTGGGCGCCACCACCATTGGATTGATCGTATCGGCTTCGATCATTGGATTCAACTTCGGAGGCAACTTCGCCCTGTTCCCCGCGGCAACAGCGGATTTCTTCGGCAACAAAAACGTTGGAACCAACTACGGTTGGGTGTTTCTCTCCTACGGCGTCGCAGGGATAGCGGGACCGCAGGTGGCGGGCTACTTCAAGGACGCAGCCGAAGGCGCAGTCACAGGATGGGTGACCCCTTTTATGATTGCGGCAGGAGCCTGCTTCATAGCAGCCATACTTGCTTTGACGCTTAAGCCGCCTAAGCAAGGATAAAATCCCTTTTTCTTTTTTTAATTTTTTTTATGGTAAGAATCCATTCATTATCCTAGGTGGTGCAGTGGATGGCGCGAAAACTAACCTTACGTCAAAAAACAATTTTAGTTGCATGTCTTTTGTTCTTGGCAGTCGCCTTCAGGTTAGCTTCAAAGCCGGACACATTCGACCCGGTTTGCCGCGGCTGCAACGTGGTCTTAATTAGCATAGACACCCTCCGGGCGGATCACTTGGGGTGTTATGGGTACGGAAAAAACACCACACCCAACATCGATGAAATCGCAAAAGAAAGCCTATTGTTTGAAAACACCCACTCGACTTCTTCTTGGACTTACCCCGCCCACTTCACGATTTTAACTGGGAAAACACCGGCAAAAAAACAGTTGTTTGTTTTCAACGGGATAGAGGCTTTCGGCGGGCAACAGCAAACATTGGCAGAAATACTTAATAGTCGGGGGTATGAGACTGCTGCTTTCACGGGAGGTGGTTTCGTCTCGGAGGAACTGGGTTTTGGGCAGGGGTTTAATACTTTTGTCTCCCGCGGCCGGCGGTTTGAGGATAATCAAAAATCCTTGCTGGAATGGCTAGGAGACAACCACTTTAAGAGATTCTTCCTGTTCATCCACGGATATAATTGTCACCGACCCTACGAGGCTCCGGGGGAATATAAAAACATGTTTGTAACACGCACTCCAGCCGAGTGTGAAAACGTATCCTTTAAGGATACTGAGCGCCCTAAATTCAGGTGTCGTGAGACTAAAGAAGGCCTCAAGTACATGAAAGCCAGATACGACGGAGAAATATTTTACGCCGACAAGCTGATTGGACAGGTATTGGAGGTGTTGAGGGATGTGGGTGTGTACGAAAACACCATAATAGTAATAACCTCAGACCACGGCGAGGAATTCGCAGAACACGGTGGATTCGACCACGTAAATACGCTCTACGAGGAGGTTTTGCATGTGCCTCTTTTGATACGCATCCCCGGAGTGGGAAGCAGGAGGTTTTCATGCGGAAAAACAAACACACAAATATTTCCCGCCATCCTAAAGCTTCTTGGCTTTGAGGGGTGGGAGGGGGCTTCTCTGTTAAGTGAATCGGAATCCTCCTTGTTAGCCTTAACAGGCCGGAGGGGCGTTATCGCGGAAAAAATTGAGGGCGGGGAATTCATTAAATACAGCTTGATAGAGGATAATTTAAAGATCATTAAAACTACGGTGGGGGAGGGTGACCCGGAAAAATACTATGAAGTATATGACCTTAGAGAGGATCCCGGGGAAAAAAACAACTTGTTTAGTGTGAAAAAATATGATAAACAAGGGATACGCCTCCAAGCTCGGTTGGAATACCAGCTAAATAGGTTAAACGAAAGCGGCATAAAAAAAACCGGATACAATCCATTGGAAGATGAAGAAATAAGGGGCCAGCTGAGGGCCCTGGGTTACTTAGATTAAATTTTTTTTTTGGTTTATCTTTTCATAGTCACTAATTTCTTTTCATGTCAGAGGACTTCGGAATCCTTAAAAAGGATAACACCGCTTTGTTGGTGGTTGACGTTCAGCAGGGTTTCAGGAAAGCGATAGCGGACTTCGAATCCATGGTGTCGGGTGCGAAGAAACTGGTTGAAGGATTCAATGTATTGGGGCTGCCGGTCATGGTAACGGAGCAGTACCCCCGGGGGCTGGGTGAAACAGTATCCGAGTTGAAGGATGTTTTAGGGGGCGTTAAGCCTTTCGAGAAAACCTGTTTCAACTGCTTCGACGAGCAAATATTTGAGGAGGCGATGAGGGGGGTGGAAGAAAAAAACCTGGTTATAGCCGGCATTGAAGCCCACGTATGCGTATTAAGCACCGTCCTTAGCGCAATGAAAAGAGGTTATACCGTCCATGTCGCAGTGGACGCCGTCTCAAGCAGAGGCGGGTTAGACAAAAAAACGGCGGTTGAGAGGATGAAGCAGTCGGGAGCCTATGTAACAACCTCTGAGGCAGTGTTATTCCAGTTGCTGGGGGATGCGAGGGACCCTGACTTCAAAAAAATACAGGGATTAGTTAGATGAAAGCGGCAGCCATATTCCTTCTGGTTTTTTTGTTCGGCTGCCTTAAACCCGCAGGATACGAAACCACCATGCGGGAGGGGGGAAGTGAATATTTCACGGTGGTTGTGTTGCCTGACACCCAGAAGTACTCAAAAAAATACCCCGATATTTTTCTAAACCAAACAAGGTGGATTAAAACCCAGATCAAGGAGAGAAACATCGTCTACGTAATACATTTAGGGGATTTAGTGGATGACGCCGACTCCGAAACACAGTGGAACAACGCCAACAAAAGCATGAGTTTGCTGGATGACGCCGTAGCCTATGGCATCAGCCCCGGAAATCACGACACACCAACCACATACTACAACAAGTTTTTCCCCGCCCAAAGGTATGAAAGCCAAAGCTGGTTTGGCGGAAGCTACTGCGGATACGACAACAGCTACAACTATTTCATAGGACAAGACATTAAATACATCGTATTACATCTGAATGTTTGCCCTGGAAGGGAGGAATTAGTTTGGGCAGATGAAGTACTATCAAGACACAAAGGGTTTCCGGCAATAATCTCAACCCACGGATACCTAAACAAAAACGGGGAACGGCGGGTGCATGTATGCGGCAGCACGGAAGAGATATGGGAGAAGGTTATTAAACCCAACGACAACGTGTTCCTCGTGTTATCCGGGCACGCCCACGCGGAAGCTTATCGACTCGACGAAGTAGGGGGGAGAGCAGTGCATCAGATACTATCCGACTACCAAAGCAGGAATAGGGGCGGGGAGGGTTTCCTCAGGATAATGACTTTCAACGAAAGCGGCATCCACATAAAAACGTATTCACCTTATCTGGATGAATATGAACGGGATTCAGACAGTGAATACACAATTGAATGGAAGCCCCCGGCCTCAGACTAATTGACTTTCACGCCTTTTTGTTTATAGTATTTCAACAGGAATTTAAAGGCAAGCGGGGTGGCCAGCGTCGTTAGAAAAGCCATCGACACCAGCACTGAAACCAAGTCTTTTGTGAGTATCCCTAAACTCACACCCACACTCACTATTATTAATTCAACCGCTCCCCTACCATTCATCCCCGCTGAAACGATTACGGTTTTTGATTTCTCCATGCCAGCTAATAAGCACCCAAGATAGGATCCAGCGAATTTACCTGCTAAGGCTATTAATAATATCGCCAGGAGAAACCAGAATTGATGCACAATGGACATTAAATCAACGTGAAAGGCCAGGGAAACGAAGAAGATGGGCCCCAAGAAGCCGTAGCCGATTATCATAAGACGGTCGTTTAATCGATCTAAAACCCTCTTTTTTTTGATCTCCTCTCTTACGAAAAGCCCCGCTAAGAAGGCGCCGATAATAAGGTGCAGGCCCAGCCATTCCGCGATGAATGCGAAAACCAAGGCTGTAAGCAGGCTGAAGGTGAATCCATGACCGCCTTCCTCAAGATATAGTCTGTTGAGCAGCGGCAAAATTATTCTGCCTAAAGCGTAGGTTATGAGGAAAAAAAGGATTACGTGGGAGGTGGAAGTCAAAACAGCCTCTAAAGTTATATGCCCCGTCTCCACCGTGTCAACCAAGGCGCTGAAGACTCCAAGGGAAAGTATGTCGTCCACCAAGGCAGCGCCGATCAGGACGTTGGCTATCTCGCTGTTTTGGAGGTTTAAATCCAAAAGTATTCTTGCGTTAACCGCAATAGCTGTTATCGACAAACCCAACCCCATAAAGAGGGCCTGTTGATTGGTTATTTGGGGCATCAGGAGTTGGGATCCGAAGTATCCTGAAGCAAAGGGGATTATGAATCCGAAAACCCCGCATAAAAGCGAGGGCTTCATTGACTTGAAAAAAGATTTAGGGTCCGTCTCGGTGCCTGCATAGAACATAAGGAAGAAGATGCCTAATTCAGCCAAGAAATCAATGTATTCGCTTGGAGTGATAATGTTTAGTACGGGGGGGCCGAAGATCAATCCCGCTATAAGCTCCCCCAACATTGGGGGTAAATCGAATTTCCTTTGGAAATACCGTCCCAGAAACCAGGAGGCCGATAAAATCAAAAGTAACTGTATTATATGTGAATTAATCATATTGCCTAAAAAAAGGGGAAAAGAGGAGGGTTTTTTTATCCTATTTTTTTGACTAATTCGATTATCCTGTTTGAGTATCCCCATTCATTGTCGTACCAGCTTAGGATTTTAACCAGGTTTCCGCCTGAAACCATTGTGGCTTTAGCGTCGAAGATGCTTGAATGGGGGTTGCCTAGGATGTCTGTTGAGACAAGGGGTTCCTCGGAGTATTCAAGCACTCCCCTCAGCTCACCCTCAGAAGCTTTCCTCATGGCAGCGTTCACTTCGTCTACGGTCACGTCTTTTTTCAGCACTGCAACAAGGTCCACCAGGCTTCCGTCGGGCACGGGGACGCGTATGGCCATCCCGTCAAGTTTGCCCTGCATTGTGGGTATGACTTTTCCTGTTGCTTTGGCCGCGCCCGTGGTTGTGGGTATTATGTTGACTGCGGCGGCCCGGGATCTCCTAAGATCCTTGTGGGGGGCGTCAACGATCCTCTGATCGCCTGTGTAACCGTGGATGGTGGTCATAAGACCCTTCTCTATTCCGAACTCGTTTTCCAGTACGTGCACCACAGGAACAAGACAGTTGGTTGTGCATGAAGCATTATCCAAGACTTTGACTTGGGAGGCTTCG
>WJJK01000150.1 GCA_014729705.1 Candidatus Altarchaeales archaeon
GTCGATAATGTAGCTCATTCGGAAAAAGTCTCTCTAAAGAAAAAGGAAACTAATCGAGAAAAATATGGGGTTGACCATTATTTTCAATCCGAGGAATTCAAGGAAAAACACCAAAGGAAAAAGAAACCGGAACCCGAGATTACAGGCCCCTCTGTTGAGTGCCCCTATTGTGGGAGAAGATTTAAAGGTACAAAGCTCAATTCTCGGCATCTCTCTAAGTGTAATCCGGAATTGAGAACACCCGTACCACCTTGTTTGTGCGGGCACGAGTCAACCTCGTTGACTCAGATGAAAAGACATCGCCGTACCTGTGAGGTGTGGCAAAGTCGGGATAAGAAATCCGTCGCCCGTAATCGCTTTGAAAGAACGATGATGGATCGGTATGGTGTCAGAAATCCTACTCAATTAGAAGAGGTGAAGGAGAAAACTAAAAAAACTAATCTGGAGAGATATGGGGCCGAAAATGTTGGAGCTAAGGAGAGTTCTTTGTATGAAGAAATACAGGAAAAGCTAGAAGGCAAGAGGCCTGTTTTCAGGGGTGATGATAACGCTTTTGCGAAGCCTGAAGTTCAGGAAAAAATCCGAGAGACGATGATGGAGAGGTATGGTGTTGAGATTCCTCAACAGTCCCCGGAAATTCGTGCAAAGACAAGGGAAACAAAAGATTCCAGTCTTCCGATGTCGAGCAAGCCCTTTTCCTGTGGATGAGAAAAAAAGCAGAGAACGGAGAGCCTTTCCTGACAGGGGCTCTGTCAAATGCCTATATCTGTTATGCGTATTCGACCTCCTCTGGGGCTAGGGTCCAAGGCGAGCCTGTTGTAAAGTTCTCAGGGGAGGTTGTGCCTTTCTATAACGGTCGCATGAAGGACGATGAGGTTATCGAAGTTTTGAACGACCTTGCGGCCCATCTCGGAGCCGCCACCGAGCAGACCCGAGTCTACGTTCGGTATCGGGATTCAACCTGGATCCTTCAGAAGGAAGGGAAAAAGACTCCGACAGGGGAGTGAGTGATAATGCAAACCTGGACAGTAACGTTTATCTCCAGAATGGTGAAAAGGCCGATCACGATATCGGGGTACCCTTTATTTGAAATGTGCGTCACATCAACCTGTTCCGGGACCGATACTCTTGGGAAGGCTCCTAAAAGTTTTGGTTTTGGGGATATAAAAACAGTCACAAAAGTACCTCGGTCTAATCCTCGACCAAACCATTTTTACCTGGAAGCGTCTCCTTTCAGTAGAAAGACCTAATGATGGAAGTGAGTCTATGATCACTCAGACCAGGACTTTTGCCGGAAGAAAGGGCTTTGTGGGGTTCTCGCCCACTACTGATACGCCCAGTTTTGCTTCCGGATATGTTTCCACAATTATGGGTAAGGGAACGAAGAGCGCCTCACAGACAAGGCAGAGGCTAAATCTCATCGGAGACTGGCTTACTTTTGTGGGAGGGGTTTTTCTTTATCCGGAGACGATCCTCAACCCCATGCATTTTTTCCCTGGTCAGAAAACAACGTGTATAAGGGGCCCTCGGCTATCTACTGATTTCAGTCTGGACACTCATTGTTTGGGAGGTGGGTGATGTCTCCTCCGCTTACTGCCACGGTTTATAAGTTCTCGAACCGGCTTTCTCGTCCAGTGACCGTGGTGAAGATAAACTCTTATTTCGTTCGTCACCCTTTTGAAACAAATGGGACAGAGAACTTCAGGACTCGAACACCTTCCTCTGTTGCTGAAGGGGATGTCACTACAATGGGTCCAGGTCCGAGAACCGTGGTTTCTTATTTTGTTCCTCATGGAAACCATGTCACTTTCAGTACGTGGTCCGATAGGACCAGGACTCATCCGGATCACACGCATATGCAGCTTTGTACGGAGACGAAAATTCCGTGATGATTTTTCCCCTATAGTTTGCCGTTTATAGTTTTGTATGTCGGGGATTGAGATATGAACATTCAGAAGATGGCTAGCAGGATCGCTTTCCGCTATATGATGGCGAAAGAGCGCTCCGACAAAGAAAAGGACGAGATCTACAAGGAGTGGCGGGAGCTGATCAATATGGGCCCCTCTGAACTCCAGGAGTGGGCTAAGAACCCAGATCGGTTGAAGGCTTCAATTAACAGGCAGGAAGCCAAGAAAGAGCATGGTGGGATCCACAGTGGATATGATTCCCTGCACAGGATCAAACGCCGTGTAGATAAGAAGAGATCCGAGTGGACCGCAGACGACTACGATAATGCGGCGCAGGAGAATAGTTTCAATAGCAGGATGCTAGGGAACAGTCCCGGGAAACCGGTGCCTGGGACGAAGCGTTCGAAATGGGAAATCAGCCTGAGAAACTGGGGGCATGACCCCAGAAAGAAAGGGTCTCCCGGATATTCGAAACTGCAGTCCTGGAAAAATAAATATTTTTCTTGATCTAAAGATCGTTTTCACTTAAGTATTATCCCTTGCCAGTTTTTTTAGGAGGAAAGGAAAATGAAAAACTTGCTCGTTCTGTTCGCCATGCTTTCTCTCGTGTTCCTTGCTTGTAGTAATTCAGACAAAGGGAAGGATGTTCAGGATCCTTCCGATCTGGACCCCGAAACCGTCGTAGACGAGGATGCTCCGGCTGAGGAGACAACTGTAGACGAGGATGCTCCAGCTGAGGAGACTACGGAAGAGGGAGACGTCACTGAAGAAGAGACCACCGAGGAAGGCGACGTCACGGAAGAAGAAACCACTGAGGAAGGAGACGTCACAGAAGAAGACGTTCCTGCCGAAGACGCTCCGGCCGAAGACGCTCCGGCTGAAGACGCTCCGGCTGAAGACGCGGCTACGGATTAAGCGCCTCTTTTTTCCTCCGCACCTTTTTCCGTGTGGGGGAAATTAACGCTTTTCCACGTCACTTTGTGACTAGGATCGCGTATAGTTTCATGCGGGCCCTTAGCTCAGTTGGTTAGAGCGGCGGACTCATCGATTGGTGCCTTCCAGAGGAAACTCTGGAAGTGGACGGGGTGAATTCAGGGAAACCCTAACTTGTAATGGAGAGGGCAACCCTGAGCCAAGCCCGGTGAACGGCATAAGAGTAACCGGGAAGGTGCAACGACTAAAGGTTGAGGAGCCTACCAATAAGACCTTAACAGCGCCCCGCACCTAAGTCTCTCTAGAGGGATATGGTGAAGAGATAGTCTGGGGAGTAGCGAGAGTTACACAAACCTGAATCCGTTGGTCGTAGGTTCGAGTCCTACAGGGCCCATCATCGTAGTTTTATTTTATTTCGGAGGTTCATTGAGAAGAAGAGCACAAAAGCCCAGGCGTGGGGGTGAGAATCAGCACCGAGTCAATCATCAGATCCGTATCCCGCAGATTCGTGTCATTGGTTCCGATGGTGAGCAGCTCGGAATTATGTCCCCGAGAGAAGCCCTGTCCCTGGCAGAAGACCAGGATTATGATCTGGTCGAGGTTGCGCCGAAGGCGAGGCCTCCTGTTTGCCGGATTATGGATTACGGGAAATTCAGATACGACCAATCCAAGAAGGCCTCGGGAAATAAGTCTTCGAAGTCCGGTCTCAAGACTTTGAAATTGAGGCCGAAGACGGATACACACGATCTTGAAACCTTGATGAGGAAAGCCCGTTCTTTTCTCGAGAAAGGTGATAAGGTCAAGCTTGTGATGCAGCTTCGTGGTCGAGAACAGGCCCATACCCGTCTTTGGATCGACAAGTTGAATGATCTTTTGTATGATCTGAGAGAGGTTTCGAACGTTATCCAAACCCCTCGTGTTGAAGGGCGCATGATCACCGCAATGCTTGAGCAAGTAGGAGACCCCACCATGTCATAAAGCGCGTGGCTTCCCGCCTGATTAACCGGGTCAGGCAAAGGTCGCTAGGGGAAGGCGCTTTCTCCGGAGTTTCTTCGGAGTCGCCACCGGTCAGCATGGTGTTGAGATGTCTCGATCGTATCGTGAACCGACGCACTATCTTTGTATGGGTGCGTCTCCCCGCAAGGGGAAGCAGGTGACTTCTCGTCGTCTGCGCCGCAAAGCCCGACAGCTCTGTCATGAGGCCAAAGGTCGTTATCACGGCGAAGGGTACAACCCCTACGACGGAGATGCGGACGTGTACCTGGATGACCCCCAGGACCAGCGTCGAGGTAAGGCTGGAAGCCGTTCCCTTGACTGGGGTTGGGATTACTTCGGGGACGGGCGGGTCCGTATCATTGTGAAAAAGCTCGAGCCTCGTGAGCACATGATCGCCCCCCACGAAGAGTGGCTGTATGAGAGTGTTCGGGGTCGCAATCTCCCGTGGAAGTCTGACCGGGAGCTGGCGAAGGAACTGAGCCGGAAATAAGCTTTTGCCTCCGTGAGCTTTCGGGTATTTCCTCCTAGGAGGTGCTCATGCTCGTGGATATCGATGATCTTTTTTCGGAGGATGTTCTCCTTATCGAGGAGATTTTTTACCTTCTCCTGTAAAAGGGTCTTTGCGTGTCTGGTCTGTTTTTACCAAAGAAGTAGAAATTGATTTATCGGAGGGGAGTAAAACCTATGGGGTTATGTTGAAGGGTGACTTGGACCCCTCCCAGGTGGATGTTATAGGGCACCGATAATGTCTATGAGTGATAAGGGGCTAATGGTCCCGAATAAAGGAAGGAAGGGAGTGACCGTTTTTCCGATTCGAAACGAAGAGGATCTAGATCAGGCTCTTCAGAGAGTCGATGAAATCTTCCATGCCGAGGAAGGGAGTCTCGAGGCAGATGAACTGGAAGTATGGGTAACTCTCATTGAGGACTACGAGGATCAGTACCATACGATTCCACCAGGAGACCCTTCCCACTTCATTGAGCATAAAATGAAGGAGAAGGGGATGTCGGTGGAAGGTCTGGCTCAGAAGACCGGGTGGACGGTAAGGACCGTAGAAGGCGTTCTAAGCGGTTCCGTCGACCTCAGCCTCAAGATGTTACCAGCTCTGTGCGAAGCCCTTGAGACGTACCCCAGGGCCTTTGTAAGCTCTCAGAAACAGAAGCGGCACGGTTAGGTCAGATGAGCAGGACCCAATTGTTTCTGCTTTCCTGAAAAACTGACGATTTGGCTCTGGGGGTCAGGGCTTTCAATCGTTTTAAGGCCTTCAGGAAACCCTGGGGTCCCGTTCCTCCGTATCCCCACCCGAATCCGCAGATTTTCATGGAGCCGTCGCTGCCGATGAACCA
>WJJK01000151.1 GCA_014729705.1 Candidatus Altarchaeales archaeon
TCAAGCTCACTGTCGTACCCGAACTCGATCTTCGAGGGTTTCACACCAGCACCGTTGATGAGGTACTCCAAGAACTCGATGTTGAACAGGACGAGGATACGCTTGAGGCTCTTAACTTCAGGGACAGCCTTGACCATCTCCTTGACCACCCACTCAGGGGTGCCTACTGACTGCCAGTTCTGCTCGATGCCGTCCGCAGCCTTCGAGGCATACTCCAGGAACATCCGACGGCCTTCCTTGGTGCTCAGTATGTGTTTGATCTCCACTCTGTACTCCTTCACTGATTGAGAGAGGCGATCACGGAACGCCTCGAACGTCTGTACGAACTCGTCTTCCTCTTCCTGTCGATACTTGCTGCTACGGTTGGATATTTTCTTGCGCAGCTTCTTCACGAAAGAAGTGACATCCACCCACTCATCGAGAGCTTCGAGGTAGACCCATATGCCTCTCCACTTCTGGGGGAGCTTGCCCAATTGCAATGCATCCCCGATAGCCAGATTGATGTTGGCAGAGAAGGTCCACAGGAGTTTGTGACACGATGAGGTTTGAAGCTCCACAAAATAGAGCTTCCGATTCAGGAATTGTGTAAGCCTGAAATCATCCCCATGCTTGTTATGGAGATCCCGCAAAACACGCACCGCGAACTGACCATGCCCCGCACACAGATCCATCACCCTCTTGCCCTGAGTAAGACCCCCCTCAGGTATAGTACCTATCATAGCGTCCGCTATATGGGGAGGCGTAAATACCTCAGCGTAGTCCCTAGACTTGTCCTTGTCCGTACGGAAGGAAAGCCCGTCACTCTTCTTAGACGGAAAAACAGAGAGGTCTCCGACCAAGCCTGTGACAACCTTGAACCTACGCTCAATGACCTCCAGCTTTTCGCTAGGAGAGCACATAGAACCTCCTATAGTTATTTTGTAATATACAAAAATAAAACGAGTTTGTCAACAGTTATCTTCGCCGCGCCGCTGCATCTGTACAGCAACAGCATTAAGAGCCTCCAACTGAGAGACAGACAAACCTGAAAGATTGCGGATCAAACGAGTCTTTACAGGGGGCTCACCAGCGATATCCTCGTACGAACAACCAAGTACCCCCGCAAGCCTATGCCACGTCTCCTCAGTAGCCCCTCTCCCACTAGACTCAAGCTGTGAGACACATGCCTGACTGACATTCGATTGCTGAGCAAGCTGCACCTGTGTTAGGCCTACACGCTTCCTCGCTTCACGTAGAGCGCTCATAGTCTCCCCCACTCAGTTCCGGTACTCAAGGATGTCGTCCGACTCTCCTCGTTTCTTACGAGTGTCCCACGAGTTCACAAGAGACTTAAGAGCAACTGGTCTGTAGTGGGTAAGCTCCGGTGCTAGTAAGATGTGCCTGTGCGTAACTACGGGAGCCAGTGCATCCCGGTTACGCCAGTTAGAGTTGTGGAAATGCCCGTGGATGCAGAGCATCTTCTTAACCGATATCGGGCGCGGCATGTGGGAGAAAAAAAGTACATGTCCATACAAACGCATCGTGAAAGTTGTCCCAACAAAATCCCACCCACGATCAAGATACCATGAAGCGCTACGCCTGTCATGATTACCAAGTATGAGCCATTTCCTCTGAGCCGGGACATGCTCGATGATCCACCGATGCCACATATCATCATCCCCAAAAGCTACATCCCCTAAACAGATGAAAGTATCTGTATCAAGGATGTCTTTTTGAAGACCCTTCATGAGGCGCTTTTCGTGATCTTCTGGACGCGATGCCCAATCCACGATACCCTTACCTTCTTTACCTGTGTGAGAAAAGTGTGGATCAGATAGAAGCATGTATCTCATCAGTGTCTCCCCCTCCGGAGATTATTCGTGATAGTTCTGGTGCATACCGAGGATACCCAAGACACATAGGCGTGTTCTACCTCTTAAGGAAATACTCGATGTTAGGACATATGTCCAATTGATCTTGTGGGATCTGAAGGTCGCCTGAGATTATGGCAGGAAGTATCCTACCTACATAGGGGTAGCCTATGTAGAGAGGGAGGTCTTCCCACGGGATCTTCTTGTACACATACGGTGTGTAATCATAACTACCCGCGGGATAGAGACGTAACTTATCCGGCACGCCTGCATTAGTATCATTAGCTGCTATAGTGTAAGCCGACAAACATCCAAAGGACTCATTAAAAGGCATAGCGACCAGAAAAAGAGTTTTCGTACAAAAAAGATGTTCGGGGCCATCTACAAATAACCATGTATCACCGACACGCATATCACGGAGAGGGTGTTGGGACATGTATGCCTCCTTCTAGGATACCTCTGAAGTACTCACTCTGATACGGCATCCCCTTTATGGTGGTGTGCTAACCTAAGGCCTCCAAACATAGACCCTATCATGCTCGGCATCCTCAGCCGAAAATCCATTACGTATATAAAACTGACGCTGTTTGCTCTGATCCATGTCGTATCCGCCAGGGCTGACGACAAGACGCCGACAACCTCCCTTGACAACTTCAGCCTTCAGGCGAGTAATAAGCTCAGTACCTATGCCCTGCCCGCGGACATCCTTCGGATCAACCAAAACCCGACATACCCACCACCAGTCTTCCCCCATCTGGTCTGCGGATGCTGTACCACGCTCACGTAAGCTATCACCTCTCCAGATGATAGTGACGTGTCCTTCATAAGAAATTACATCGTAGGTACCATGAGACATAGTATGATCTTCACTCCTCGGTTACCGCGGTTAATCAAACACAAGCCCCGAACAAACATAGGGCATAGACACGTACACGCATCTATGCCCTAGCTATCTACCTTGTCAGGATACGAGAGGCCTTTTCCTTACGGAGGAAATCAGAGCGACGAAAAACCAACGTATCATCTACCCGCACAGAAGCCACCTGATCCAGCACGCTTACTCCAGGAGCCCCAAGCATAAATGTGGGTCGGTAGACGCGTTTCACCTTTCTACGCTTTCCCTTCCCCTTTCTGCGGGTGACATAATAACAACTCTCACGCACTTCGCCCTTACTGTTGATTTCCTGGTACTCCACCGTGTTGCCCTTGCATTTCCGTACGATGATCTTTTTCCCTCGCATACCCCAGTTGACGGGGTGCTTAAGGCCTATGATAGCCCCGGGGCACAGGCTATCACGTATGAGCTTTCTAGCTCTCCTCTCAATTTTTTTCATCCTCTTACTGCACTCACCGTGAGTCTGCTGAGCAAGCTCGAACAGTTCATCGTACGACATATCTTTCAAATCTTCAGAAAATCCTTTAGGCATAAAATCATCCTTTGTTAAAGTACTAGAGTTACTACTCAGTCTGTCAAGCATACGCATTGCTTCCTCCTAACGAGGACAGCCACTCGTGATACTGCGGCGTTTGAAAAGACCACCCGATGAACAGAGGTAGGTCTGTCTCAAGTATCTCCTCGATAGAACCACCACACTCAAGGATAATCTGCGGTCGATAAATCTTCGCGAAGCCGCCCTTTTTAGCGATCGTCGTTACGATGTGGTTGGCGATCTTAGCCCTTCCAGAGCACAGGAGCAGACACTTAACGGTGTAGCCCTCAAAGTACAAAGGCTCAACGATGTCGTTCACGTTTGATCCTTTGGGACGCCTCGTACTCTTGACGTGATAGAGCTTGTGTAGCTCCACAGTAGTGCTGTTGCCCAGGTTTGTGACGTACCTGTGCAGTTTCTTATGGTAACCCATGTTTACTCCTATAGGCTGAGCGCATTTCCCATACTGTTATTTCGGACACCGAGCACCTTTTCTAGGCGACGTAGGTAATCATTCCACACTCTCCGGAACAACCATCTGTGTCCCATCCAGGCAGGGAGTTCCTCATCGGGAAGCGTGTTAAGAAAACTACCTTCAAGTACACGCAAACAAGCGATGCAAAGGTGGCCCTTCTTTATGTAGGGATACAGAGAGCGCTTTCCCCTTTTGAACGTATACACTTGACGCTGACAGCGGTGCGTAGGGAATTTTTCTTTATCGATCCATGAAGTGTCAAGGTCATCAACCTCTATCCCAACACATGTACCTTCACGGATGCGGGACAGTGTCTCCATTCTGGCTATCAGAGTGAGAGCCGAGGGTCCGTATCTTTTTCTACGCTTCATGTCCACTCCTTTACGAACCATGACTACTCCTTCCCGAGACGCTCCGCTATCACATCGTCGAAGCCCAGACCCAACAGAGTAGGAAGTTCCTCTAGAGGAGCGGTACGTACATGCTGAAGTAACTTCCACTCATGCCGCTCCAGCTCTACGCCCTTCCAGGTCATGCTTTCCTCAACATCCTCTGCCGTAACCTTACCAGAGCATATCAGCCGGTCGATCATCTCAACGAAGGTCATCTCAACGAAGGTATGCGGCGAGCACCCGTGAACTCCTCCGGGCAGAGCACGTAGACACGCTCTTAACCCAGGGTTATCCATATCAGGGACACACAGGCTTAAGAAGTCCGTTACGAACTGGCATGCAAGTTCGTTACCTTGGCGTACAGTGCCGTCGTCAAGCAGGAACTCTACCATGGTGAAGTCTCCGTACCTGAATGGCTTGCTGATTATCGTCTCACGCTTCCGTGCAAAGAATTTCGTGCCCATGAGACTTTCACGCTCGTACAGCCACACCGTCTTGACGAACCTCTCTCCCTTATGAAATGCCGCGGAAGACATCCAGTCTGATTTCCGTCCATCTTTGAACGGATTTTGAAAGACGTCCGTGAGTCTGACAAGCTCTATGGGCAGGCGTTCTGCGGACATGGTATCTCCTTACAGGAAGGTCAAATCAGTAAGAGCATCTTTCAATCTTTCACAGCAATGTGGGAACCCTGCATAAACAGGAAGGTCTTTAGGATAAACGACGCACCACGCGCACCGCGCTACAGTAGACCCCGGATGAAGCTTCGGCCTGCGATTTTGTTCGGTAAGATCATGTGGCATAAGAATCTTATCAAATGTCATCGTCGCGCGCCAAACAGTGTGCGTCCCGGAGCATACACACTCCCTGGCGTATGCTCCATGGTCGTTCGTCCATGTAGCCGCTACGGGCTCAACTACTATACCCCCGGACCTACGTATAGCCTTAACACGACAGAGCAACTCATCCCCATCTCTGAAGGCAGTATGAAGGAAGACTCCGATATGAAAGGGACACGCCATGAAAATCTCCTCGTATCACTGTAATATACGATCGTATAACTGAAAACTAAATAAAATAAGCGTCCTCCCCACAGCAAGAGAGGACGCTTATGAAAGTCTAGAATTTCTCTACCAACAGCTTAGATGGGCTCTCTATGCCCTCCAATGGAGCACCTCGACGCGCCATATACTTAAGCCTACTGTACTTCAGGATGATGTCAGCTCGCTCAGACCGATACTGGTACCAAGTATACTGTACGATCCAATCTGACTCAGAACGCGTCTCACTTGTGCGCCTATACATCCAGATACGAGAAAAGAAGTGACCTCTTATCTCTCTGAGGGCATGCCGCATCTCCCGGTTATACTCGCGCACACGGTCTCGATAAGGAGAACCTCCATACACATCAAAAGTAAGAACACAAAGCACCAACAACAGAATAAACTTCTTCATGAAAACTCCTTTAGTTAATGTGGTAGATAAATGCCAATTGATACACGCCATATTATTTGTCTATAGACGGCTAGGCTTATAATATGGCGTGCGTATTTTTGATTTGCGTAGTAGTGTTTGCCTGCTGGTGGGTAAGCTAGAAGGTATAGGGATCGCCCATACTCTTAGCTTCAACATCAAGTACCTTTTCTAAGCGATGGAGGTAGGTGTACCACACACTGCGAAAGAGCCATATGTGTCCCATCCAAACCGGAAGGTCCCCATCGGGAATCGTGTCTAGAAAGTTTGACTCAAGCACGCGTAAACAGGATATACACAGATGGCCCTTCTTTATGTAAGGATAAAGAGAACGCTTTCCTCTTTTGAAAGTATATACCGCAGTCGAGCAACGATGAGTGGAGAAGTGTCTCATATCCTTAGGAGGCGGATCAAACGCCTCCACATCAGATACGTCTATCCCAGCGCAGTATCCTTTTACCACACGCGACAGGATCTCTCGGCGGGCTCTCAAACTAAAAGCAGTAGGACGTATCAGCCTCCCCTTATGTATCAATTCTTATCTCCTAACGGTGCTCGAGGATCTCGCTCTCCAGAGAGGACCTTACGATATGCCTCTGTCATGTAGGGATACCAGGCGTGCAGCAGGAGCTCATGCTCTGAGATAGGCTCAAACTCACAGTACATGAGATCGTCGATGCCGCGTACCAGATACGTATCTATAGTCATATCCACTTTCTCACCAGCCAGGAATAACATATGTATAGCATCCGGGTTTTTCGTCGGGAGTATATGTGCTATACACGAAACCTTTTCTTGAGACGCGGGTATCTCAGAGAGGACCTTAAAATAACCACCATCTTTGATGGTGGCGAATAACCTAATCTTCCTGGATGTGATGGTGGCGAATAACCTAATCTTCCTGGATGCGGCCTTAGCCCGTGGCAGGAGACCCTTGATAAGAGAACGCAGTTCATATATGATGAAACAGAAGAACATACCCAATGAGAAAAATAAAACATACATCTCAAGAGGGATACCCCATAGACAGCGACCATTAGCATCGGCTATGAGCGCAGCCACATCATCAAGACGGACACAAGCTAGAAGCCCTATGCTGATATAGCCTAAAAAACAAAACACAAAGAGTCCGGCTATAACTGCGAGGATACCCCACAAAAGAACCCTACAGATACCAATGAGAGCCCGTGGAAGTTTTGTTAGCCCTTCATGTAATGATGATGAGAACGCTGAGGATACTATATACAGAGATGAAAAGAATACTTGCCCTATCTTCATGACACAACCCCCTATGAACTAGACCTTACTGAGGTGGGACAAAGCCTGGCGATAGTACCTCGAAAGAAAAGGCCAACCCGCATAAAGAGGAAGGTCTATCTCTTGCAGCACTCGATACGTATAGCTCTGGCTCTGTTTAAGAAAAACATCTAGAGGAACTGTCGCCTCCGTTAAGAAGTCACTACAGGTAGATGCATAAACTTTTACCTCTATGTGTATATCCTTAAGATAGGTACCTTCGATAGTGTCCACGTCTGGGTACTGTGGTAAACTTTGTACCACGTAGAAATCATCCCCAAAAACCACATCCACTATATGTGTCTCATACAAACCCCCTGTCTTGAGGAGGGATCTGAGGCGCTTTTCATTAGACTTAAGCCAAGGAGAGCCCATCACTACACCCCCTGTGAAAAGAGTCGTGTGAAATCTTTGGTCAGATAGAGAGACACATAAAGGGGCAAGTCCTCCAAAGGGATCTCCTCTATGTCTTCTTTTAAAGCATCAAAAGTCAAAGAGGAAGTCATAGTACCATCGGATGCCTTGCAGGGCATCGGAGTGTATAGCTGTCGGCGCACGTAGACTCCGGCACATAAGAGATGCTTTGACCCCGCGGCGATGACCTTAAGAGAAGCGTACTCCCAGTCACCCGACTCCCACCCAGAACCCCCGCACTGGAGCGTCTTCGCTACGCATATAGATGTGGTAGGCGTGCATGAGGAAACACGAAACACTCTGCCATTACTCAAAGCAGAGTAAAAAAAACGTGTCTGTCCGAAGAGATAGTACCTGTCTAAAGATGTCATGAGATATCCCCTCTCTAGCTCTCCCCTGCTATAGCCTTGCGGTATGACTCTGTCGTGTGCGGATACCAGACATACAACGGCAACTCGTGCTCAGGAATATGCTCGTATTTTTTGTCTAGGAAGTAATCGAGATCTCTTACCTTGACAGTATCCGTGAGATACTTTAGAGGGTACTCGGATGCCATAATCTCCACCGAGATAGCATCTGGACTCTGCACATCATGTATACGGATGATATAAGTTTCTTCTTCAGCGTTTTTAGTCTTCTTGATAATGACTTTGAAGTAACCGCCCCGCTTAAGAGTGGTGAGCAGCATGGCCCTCTCATACGTGACCGCGCACCAAGGAGCAAACTTACGAACGATAAAATGGAACGCTCCCCAGCCCAAAAAGAACTGTATCAAACCTGTGACCATAAGCACGTACAACAAGTCAAAGCCATTGGAGTAGGTGGAGATAACAAGGGATACTAAATCTATACTCACATACGCCCACAGACCTGCGAGTATCCAACCCAAAAAACAAAAAGCTACCGCACCCACCACCACAAGCACAAAAATAGCGATGCTGGTCTTGAGACCTTCTTTGGCATCTATCATACGATCCCCCATACGCGAAAAAAATTCTCGTATAGGCAAAAGAGCTACCTGTATGAATGATGTGATAACAGAGAGTGTGCTCATCCTTATGTCTCCTGTCTTAAATATCCTACGCCGGTGCTCAAAATCTCACGATAGTACTCTGTCACGGTTTCCCATCCAGCATACAGCGGCAGGTCCTCGTACTCTATCTTTTTCACTCTCGTCAAACATACCCTTGTATGTTTGACGATATCTGAGGCAAAGTCCGGCACCCAGTACGAGTCGGCTGAGTTTTCTGCCGTGTAAATATCCGAAAGATCCTCTGTGGAAGCCAGTATCTTAACGGGTATCCGCCAACCACTGGAGAGTACCCCCTTAAAATCCAAAGAGCAGTCCTCAATCTGTACTACATACATATCCCCTTCACGGTCATATAAACGTGCAGAAGAAGAAATCCTGGAAAAAAATAAAAGTATGTAGAGGCCCCCCTGCATCATGTGACGCACATCCTTCTCCGTGGGATGATACCAAGCAGGATCATCATGCCAGTCAAGCATGCTCTATGTATCCTCTCTACAGAGTGCCTAACATCTGCCGGTACAGAGGTGATGTATATGGATACGAGATGAATAGGGGCAAATCCTCTATAGGACACTCTGTGAAGATGACATGCTCCTCATACAGATTATATCGTTCTTCAGGGGCATAATAAGTGTGCTGATACCGGCTCAGGTACTTAACATCCTGAGCCAGCAAAGCACCTACAGCTTGATCCACTTCATCGTCTATGTGCTTCACTAATATCAGGTCATCCAGTAGACCCATCAGTATAGGATCCTCAGAATGCACACGGTAGATATGATCAGGATATATACCATGTGTATGCCTTACTGCATGCATCGCTCTCTCCTTAGGTATCTAGGTACATCTTAGGACATAAGGATACCAACTCATGAGAGTCTCTCCTGCTGCTCACAAAATGCCGCAAAAGCATTGACAGCCTGTGCCTCATCCGTAGACAGCTGCTCAGTAGCAAAGTACTTATCCGCAAATTTACGGATGTGGGGCGTGAGCTTCTTACCTATATCGAAGCGCACGACCTTTGCATCAAGAAGCGTGTGCTCACGACCAGCCACCAAAACCTCACGCAGCTCACTGAGATCCTTCACATCAAACTCAACAGAAACCTTCATGTCCCCTCCTAAGTAGTGTGGGCGTCCTGTGACGTCTGCTTAGTAATATACGATCGTAGAATGCAATCCTGAAGGAACTCCTACACCTTTAGAACACGCAGCAGATCCTTATAGAATGCATCCAGGTCCTGTGCTTTAAAGGTAGGAAGCACCTGAAGCGTTACACCACATGAACTCTTGAAGAGAAGCACAGGCTGGTCACGCCACATAAAAGCGTAGATGGCGTTCATCTCAGCGAAGCTCTGATGCTTCACCGGAGGGAAGCCGAGGAGCTCAGTCAATTTCTTAACGCCTTCTCGAAGCACTCCCGCGGGGACACCGTGTACATGGTACCAACCAACGAAGCGCCCGTGCTGCTTCATAGTCCTCATGTGCTTGAAGTAGCCCCGGTCAACGTACTTATTTTTGATGTTCTCGATGCGAATAGTCTTACTCAGCAAACCCTGCCTCTCGTAAACGCTACGCTTAATCGGTGTGAAAACGGACGCCATCCTAAACCCCCTTCAATGATGATGAACCGCTTAGCAGCTCACCATAACGGTATGATGTACGCCCCAAACCAGCGTACAAAGGCAGCTCTTCCCACGGTACAGGCAAAACTCGAACGTGCTTACTCATAAGGAAGCGCCACACAAAAATCCTCTCCCACAAATTAGGGGAATCGGATATCCTATCTATAGTCTCCGAAAGGATAATCGATCTCAAGGAGAGGAAAGGATCATCCTCCGAGAGGGAGGTCTTTACCGTTTGTACTTCTATGACCCACCTCTTATACACGGTGTACTCAAAGACTGAACCCCTAAAAGATAACGTATAGGCGCTGATAACTAAGAAGTCACCCTTTGAAATAGACGCGAGGATAGCCTTCTTCTCATCGCTGTCCTGTAGGTGTCGACACACATCCTCCATAGAGACTTCTCCTCCAAATATGAAAAGATCTGATACATCCTACATCAAATCAGGATGCTCCTTCATATGACGCTCCACCGCTTCCTCTATCTCACGCTCCTCCTGTGGCGTACAGCACTCAGAACACACTGGAGGACGCTGAGCCAGCTCAGGTGGCAACCACTTCCTTGATCCTCTACGTCTATACACCGGCTTACCGCAGCGAACACACGGCACTTTCTTATGCGTAAGACGCATAAGGATATAACTTATAGCTTCAGTTATAGATGCCACCTTATATCCTCCTGTAGAATTTTTTGATATACCTGAGACCACACCTTCTTGTACCCTGCATAGAGAGGCATATCTTTACGGTCCACCCTCTCCCAAAGAGCAGGGATAGAACGACTCCCTATCCAACAGTCACCTGGATCTGGAACACCCAACTCAATTTTCCTGACTTGATGCTCAAGAGCAAGGACCCAAGCTGTGAAACGATTCTCTTGCTCCCAGTCCGCGCAAACAAGAAGACCCTCCACGATCAAAGAATCAGCTGTCGAGCGTACGTGACAGCTCACCTCCATCAGTACTCGATCCTTACGGTATGTGATGAGGATGAGATCTCCCGGCTCAAAGCTTACGTACTTAAGTCTAGTGAGGCTGCATCTATAAGACACCCACTACCTCCTCTGCATGGGTATCACGATCTGTGATACCCCTAGCTGCTACGGACAGTCGATCCCTGTAGAACCTGTCAGTCCCTTGGAATGACCACACATGAGAGATCCATAACGGAAGCTCCTTAAGGGGTAAGCCAGACACAAAACGGCTCTCTATATGACGCAAACAGTTTGTACAATAACAAGCCCCTGAAAGATACTCAGGCAGTATATCGTACAAAGCTCTGCTGTCAACCAAGGCTACATGTGTGCCGAAGCACTCACAGCACTGAAGGCCATCACCCCTAATATACCCCATACGAATAACTAAAGGTACCCTATCCATGTAAGCCATAGTCTATAGAATCCTTTCAAATAAGGAGGATATCCGTCTCTGGAGAACCTTAAGGTGTCTCATCCTTCTTGTCGTCTACATCTAACTCAGACAATAGCTTCGTATACTCCTTGGTCAGGTAGCCAAACCCCGCGTACAAAGGAAGGTCTTCCCTTGGGATGTGCTGTATACGTTTCCTTATCCTCGGAGAAGAAAACGTAAGGCCATGTCCGGATACATCGACGAAGCTCCCCAGTGCATAATGCACTGTGTAAGCGCTACCATCGTGATACCGTGGGGGGAGAGATATGCTTTTCTTAGCTCGAGCTATGACCCTTCCCTCTAAATAACCGTGTACCGTCCTGGTATAGACTAAAAGCACTCCTGGTCCTCCATCAACAGTGCGTACACTGTATAACTCCCCAGAGATAAGTTTGGGCATAGCCATAGTCCCTCCTCTTATTGTGTCGTAACTATACCCCAGGTATCTGCAGCGTATCTAGCGTCTGTCGGTACAGAGGTGATGTATATGGATACGAGATGAACAGGGGTAAGTCCTCTACCTGATACTCTGTGAAGGCCCAATCCACATAAAGGTATGTCTGATAGGGAGTATAAAGCTCGTTGTAAAAATCCTCATCAAACGACGCGAGCACTTTGGCCCCGATCTTATTATCGTCCACAAGGACCACTAGGATCAAATCGTCAAAAGTATAGTGTAAATCGTCCTCGGGCATGTACACTCGATATATGTGTCGGAGAGATATCATCTTCGGGCAGTCTACCCGCTTCCCTGAAGCCATATCACCGACCTCCCTATAGTAGCGCAGCACTCCGAAGAGGCCACTGCCTGCCAGTGGTCAAATCACGACAGTACCCAGGACGAAGATCCGACAGACCCAATGCCTTCTCCTCAAACTTCTTAAGCTGGTGTGCCCACCATAGCTCAGACGGTACACCATCAGGACCCCAGTAGTACCACTGCGGACAGAGATTCCCGCCGGGGTCATACGCCCTGCGCGGCCTGTAGTTCGTGAGAGTCACAGCATCCGTGTACGGACCCTCAGGATTACGTGAAGCATAAAGCCTGACTGTCTTAGCCATATCGCCCATCCTTTCTAAGCCACTGCGAGGTATACTACCCCTGCCTACGGTAAGGTATAGGGGCCTTATGAGCCCCTTGTCTAATCTTCAGCCACGAACCACTATGCATTCGAGGTACCGCAAACACAACACCTGTAGTTCTTACCGTTCAGGTTCTTGCCCCCAAAAAGAGTAAGAAACAACCAAACCGGCAACCAGAAACCAGCGGTGATCAAACTCATCAACAAATGAACCATGTGGTTCACCTTGTGTGACTCCTGCATCGTAGCCTGCTTACACCTTTGACAATAATGCATCTCCTGCTTCTTCATCCGTAAACTCCTCTGCCCTCAGGGCGCTTAGTACAAAGACCAGGACACCTCCCTGACCTAAATCCTTCCATATATGAAAGGATATCACTACTGTATCTCTTGAAGACGTCTGCTGTACCTACGCTTAGATGAAGAGAGCGTCCATACATACGATATGTACAAAGGCAACTCCTCAATCTCAAGCTTATCTATGAAGGTATGCTCAAACTGCTTCACACACCTCTCACACACAGGAGGACGATGTCGCATAAGCTTCGGGATACGCCACCTACCACCAGTAGCCTCCTGAGCGCCACTAAAAAGCTCACGGACCCTCTCCTGCACTAACTCAGAGTATCCCAACCGCGGAAGGATACCCGCACCCTGCAAGTCTCCAAGGTACGTAGAACAAAAGAGACACTGCTCCTGGAGCATTGACGCAAACTCCTTCGGTATCCTCCTGAACTCCCTCTCCCTCTTAGCAACAGACCTCAAACGCAGAAGCAAAGTCACATTCTGGATGAAATCATTACCAAGAGCAATAACATCCAAATGACTAAAGTAACAACTGAAACATAGTACAGGAAATTTTACCTCACCAAGCTCAGGCACAAGCCTGTGAAGAGTCAGAACATCTATACCCCTCTCACTACCACACTCCATACAAGCGTCTATCAAATCTTCCTCGTAATCATCAGCCCACACATGTCCCATCCTAGTTTCAAAGTTCAGACTCAAACTCAGACTCTCAGAAGAGCCTCGTACTCATCAGCCCACACATACTTGTAGCCTGCAAACAACGGCAAGTCCTCCCACTCAACCACGTAGACAGACGGGTACAGCCCTCCTCTAGTCTGACATATAGAGTTCATGAGCCCCATCGTGGATGTATCAGTCTCTATGCGATCGTGATCGTACACTATGCAACTGCGCTTACCATCCCAATCATGAGCGACCAAGCGAAGCTGCAACCACCACCCA
>WJJK01000152.1 GCA_014729705.1 Candidatus Altarchaeales archaeon
CTCCATGCTCAAGGAGGCCTTCACCCAAAACCTTGCCTGGCACAACCACAGTATCCCCGTCTGAAGTGTGTTTATTTATCTTATGCAGGTTGACGGCGCGGCGGTTTTTCCTGGTTTTATCCAATAAATCCGCAACCTGAACCCATAACCCGGATTCCCTAAACCGTTTTTTGTTTTTCAATTCAGCTATTATGCTTCGGCGCTGCGGATTCTGGTATTGATTTGTTTTAACCATCTTTTTCAGGTTTCTATATTTTTTCGCCTCGAAGGTTGCGGGGGACGAAGTTTGAACCTAGGGGCATTGCATGCCCCTAGAACCCCGCGCATTTTTTTGGCACAGTGGGCACTCCCGGAGGGAGTACTCGCTCAGCCTGTCAACGCAACGAACACATTGTGTGTGCGCGCACAAACAGGTTTACTGTTTGTTGCGAAGCGAGCCGTTGCGGGGGACGAGGTTTGAACTCGCGTAGGCCTGTGCCACACGGCCCTCAACCGTGCCCCTTTAGCCCATATTGCCTCAGAAGGGTTTGAAAGTGAACTAGGGGGGTGAGACAATATGTTTGACCGACTCGGGCACCCCCGCATATTATTTTAGGCGACAAAAAAAACTTTTTATTTTACCTCCTTTTTCACCTCCGAAAGCTCTTTTTGAAAGACGTTGAATGCTAGTTTCGCGAGATCCTCCACAGGGTATTGCCCGTAGGATTCGATGAAGAAATCAAGCTTATTATTTGAGGCCTCATAGGATGCGATGCCGGCGTGCCATTTCATGTGTTGCCTGCCGCATCCAAGTGTTGCGTGGGCTTCAAGCTTGATTTTCTGGTTCTCGGTTAACTTGATTAACGGCATGTTATCGTATACCGGCTTGATCTTCGGGTCAGTGGGTTTAAGGTGGCCGCTGTAAACCATCAAAGGCCCCGCAACATCTAGTGTTAGGGTTGAAGTGCAGTTTGTGCACCCCTTAAGTTCACACCCGCATTCAAGGGGTTCCACGTAGCTTTTAAGATCGGTTGCAAGAGGGATTAAACCCAGGCGGTGGGCTAAAACCTCGTCATTTAGGATAGAGGAGTTGCTTAACACGTCTACCTTCTCTATCGCCATCACAGGCACTCCCGAAATAATTTTTCGCCTTAAGGCGTTCGCAAGCTCCACATCAAGGTCCTTTATTGTGAATGAAATCCTATCCCCCTGTTTCTTAAATCCACTTAATTTCATAGTCTAAACCCTACGTCCTCTTTTACCTCCCCTGGCTCTGCAGCCGTCGTGGGGTGTTGGGGTGACATCGTCTATCCTACCGATTCTTATACCGCTTCTGGATATCGCGCGGATAGCGGCTTGAGCTCCTTTACCCGGGTATTTCGGGCCGTTGTGCCCTCCCGGAGCCCTAACCTTTATGTGGACTCCCACATAACCTTTCTCCCCTATTTTCTCCACAAGCTCTCTTGCAGCCATCATCGCGGCGTAGGGGGATGACTCCTCCCTCTGGCTTTTAACCATTTGGCCACCTGATTTAAGGGCGATGGTTTCAGCGCCTGTGATGTCTGTGACATGGAGTATGGTGTTGTTTTTACTTGAATAAAGATTGAGTATGCCCCAGAGGTTTTTCTTCTTTTTGGAGGGAGCCTCTTTTTCAGCGTCCTCCTTAGTTTTTCCCTCTTCAACCTTCCCTGTTTTAGGTTCAGCCTTGGTTTTACCCTCTTTTTTGGGTTTAGCTGTTTTTTTGGGTTTCTCCTGTTCCTCGCTCACTGTGTCACACTCTTTGCGTACGCCTCAGCTAATGCCACCTGATCCTCCTCGTGTTTGGGCACTAGATAGCTTGGTACGTTGACTTTATGATCCCCCACCTTTACGTGTTTATGGGTGATAAGTTGTCTTGCATGTTTGATCGTGTTTGAATAACCCTTGCGGTATACGATAGTCTGGAGTCTGCGGTCCAAGATATCCGTCTCCTTAACCGCTAACACGTCGTCTAGGTTGTCTGAGTCGACGACACCCATCCTGCGGAGTTTCGCAAGCAGGTCTTTCCTCTCTTTCTCCGCTTCCTCGCCTGTCTCGGCTAAGAGCCTTCTAGCCTGCCCCCTGAATCCCCTGAGCATGGACTTGGTTTTCCAGATCTCTTTTTTGTTTTTTAATCCATAGGTCTTCTCAAGATCCGACTCCTCCTCTATTCGCTCGATCCTCCATGGATGCTTGGGTTTGCTGTATTTCTTCCTCTGCTTAGGTGGGGTGCCCATTTTCCGTTAATTATCCTCTCTTTCTTTTGACTCCGAGGGTTCCGCCTGTACGGCCTGTTGAGCGGGTTCTCTGGCCCCTGACTCTCAGGTTCAGGTGATGTCTTACCCCCCGGTAGGACTTGATCTTCTTCTGCATGTTAATGTCTTCCCTCACAGACATGTCTAATTCCGGGCCCAATAGATGCATGTTTTTCCCGGTTTGCTTGTCTTTTTGGCGGTTCAACATCCAGGCCGGCACGAGTTCATCCAGTTTCTCTAGTTTACCCTCGATTTCAGCTATCTTCTTCTCGTTTAGGGAACCGATCTTGGTTTTCTCGTCTATGTCGAGTTTCGGGAGAACGGCGTCAGATATCCTGGATCCGATGCCTTTAACCTTCATCAGGGCTCTTTTCACATCCAAGCTGCCGTCCACTACGACGCCTGCTATCCTAACCCTGTGCATGAACTCCTGTTTTTTGCTGTCTTCCGCTTTTTCAGACATTTTTTTTTGGTTTAAATTATTTATTATCTTCCGCAAAGCCTTTGAAATCGGCTCATTATGCTTTATTTTGCTAACCTCGGCTTACTTTTGCCCGCCGAGGTAAACGTAAATCCCTTAATTGATTTGCTACCCTCCCGTGTTCACGTTGTTCACGCCGAGGTTGGGATTCGAACCCAAGCGTCCCAAGGGGACACGGGCTTTCTCGTGTGACTTTTTTTTTGGTTTTTATCTCAAGGCCCGCGCGTTAAACCGTGCTCCGCCACCTCGGCAGGCGAATTTTTTTTCCGTTGATTTTGCTGAGGTGGACGTTTAGTGTAATCCACCAAGGCGCCTTTTTCGATAATTCTCGTCGATCACCTGGGATAGGTGAGACTCAACCCTTTTTTTTGGGCGTACATCTTATACTGGTATCCTATGATTAAACCCCTCTACTCCCTGGATCACTCAGCCAACACCTACCTTGTTTCAGGTCGGTTGTTGGCTGTCATAGACCCTGGATTGTATTGTGGTAGGGTTTTATCTGAAACCAGTGGTCTAAGTAATACGCAATATCTACTTATAAATACCCACTGTCACTTCGATCACGTAGCCTGCGACGGGAAACTGGTTGAGGAACACGGGTTCAGGCTTTATGCCCACAAATATGATGCAGAAGCCTTAAGCGAGGGCGACGACACCCGAATACTTGCCAGTCTTTTCGGGGGGCACATCCAGCCGGTTGAGGTCTCAGAAACCCTTGAGGGGGGTGGTGTGATAGATTTAGGGGGCTTAAGCCTGGAAGTGCTTCACACCCCCGGCCACACTCCAGGGGGTGTGTGTCTATTTGAGCCTGAAAGCCGAAGCCTTTTCACCGGAGACACGCTTTTCGCCCAAGGAGTGGGGCGAACCGACTTAGCGGGAGGAGATATTAAGGCCTTGAAGCAATCCCTATTACTGCTTAGGGAATTCATATCTAAACGAGGGGTTGAAGTAATCTATCCCGGACACGGTCCAAGCCTCAGTGGCGGGGATTTAGATAGACTAAATCCAATGATATGAATGAAAAAAAATGGTTTACGCTTTTTTGTTTGATTTAGACGGCGTCTTGGTTGATTCAGAGGATTATTCAAGGAAAGCCTCAGATAGGGTGTTAGCTGAGGTAGGCATAACCTTAACCGAAGCGGAGAAGAAAAACGTTTTCGGACGCAGAACCCTTGAAAACTATGAACGCTACATCAAATCCCGGGAACTGGATCTTGACGCAAATAAACTTTTGGATCAGAAAAACAGGTTATTCGCTGAGCTGATTTCAGGCAAACTCAAACTACTTCCAGGCGTTACTGAGTTATTTGCTCTTTTAGACGAGACGGGCATAAAGAAAGCCCTTGTCTCAAGCAGCCCTCTTGTCCGCGTTAACGCCACCCTTGAGGAAGTCGGCTTACTGATGGAATTCGACGTAATCGTTTCAGGCGACTGCTGCAGCCGCGGTAAACCCGATCCCGCGCCTTTCCTCTTTGCCTCGGAAAAAATCGGCGCCGAACCCGGGGAATGTGTCGTGGTTGAGGATGCGCAGGTGGGTGTTGAAGCCGCGCTCGCAGCTGGCATGAGGGTGATAGCGGTAGACAGCCCCTCAACACACGGCCAGGACCTGTCTCAGGCAGATATTCATCTTAATTCGCTTAAACAGATAGACAGAAAATTTATCGAGGATTTAGCATGACCAATTATTATCTGCCCACCAACGTGAGATACGGGTTAAACACCTTCTCCGAGGTCGAAGTAATCCTAAACAAAGTTAATCCAAAAAATATCCTTTTGTTTCGCGGTTCATCAAGCGTCAAGAAACACGGTCACCTGGACACACTGCTTGGCTTCAGCGACGCAGACTACACCCAGGTTAAGGTTAACCGGGAGCCTGATGACAAGTTGATTGAAGAATCCCTGGATCACGCTCAGGATGCAGACATAGTAATAGGATTGGGGGGTGGAAGCGTGTTGGATGCGGCTAAAGCGGTTGCAGTACTTGCGGAAAACAACGTCGCATTATGTGATGTATTGGAAGACAACACCCTTTTGACTGAGCCGTCACTACCCTTCCTCGCAATCCCCACAACCTCGGGCACGGGATCCGAGGTGACGAGGGTATCAGTAGTATCTGACACAGTAAGAGACGTTAAAATCAGTTTCAGGTCGAAGCACATGTATCCGGATTATGCAGTAGTCGACCCTGCTTTAACCTTATCCTGTCCACGCCCCGTAACCGCCTCAACCGGTCTTGACGCCCTAACCCACGCCCTTGAATCCTATACCAGCCGGGCTTCGACGCCGGTCACAGAATTATTCGCCTATGAATCCCTTAAGTTGATTGAGGAGTCCCTTCTTGGAGCCTACCAAAGAGGCGACAACATAGGTTTCAGACAGAAGATGGCCAAGGCAAGTCTTTTCGCTGGCATGGCGTTGTCAAACAGCGGCGTGGGGATGTGTCACGGCATAGCCCACGCAATAGGCCATAGATTCAGGATACCTCATGGAGTGATCTGCGGATTCCTGCTGCCCTACAGTGTCCAGGAAAACGGGGTTGTGCAGGAGAAATACTCCCAAGCAGCCCAAGCCTTCGGCTTATCCGACGCATCCCAACTTACCCAATACTTGTTTGATTTAAACAGGGAACTGGGTTTGAAGAAAACCCTCTCAGAATACGGGGTGGGGGGAGAGGACCTGCCGTGGATCGCTGAAAACAGTTTCTCAGGCAGCATGCGTGTGAACCCGAAAAAGATGACTAAATCCGGCGTCTCAGATTTATTAGCCCGGATGCTTTAAACCAACCCCAAAAACAAAATGAGGATAGCTGTTTTAGACAAGAAAAGATGCAAGCCCGCCGACTGCAACTACCTTTGCATCCGCTTCTGCCCTATAAACAAGACTGGGGGGGAGGCGATAGTCAAAGACGAGGAAGATGAGAAACCGGTTATAAGCGAGTCCCTTTGCACCGGCTGCGGGATATGCGTCAAGAAATGCCCCTACGACGCAATCAAGATAATCAACCTGCCCCAGGAAGTCGGCGACCCCGTCCACCAATACGGGCTTAACGGTTTTAGGTTATATAACCTCCCGCTGCCCAGAGCAGGCGTAGTCGGCTTGGTGGGTGCAAACGGGGTGGGTAAGACCACGGCCCTTAAAATCCTTTTAGGCGAGGTGAAACCTAACCTTGGGGGGGAAGCTGGATGGGAGGACATAATCGAGCGGTTCAGAGGCCATGAATTAATGGAGTACTTGGCTCAGGTTCGCGACAAAAAAATCCGGGCAGTCTATAAACCCCAGTATGTGGAATCCATACCCCGATACGTTTCAGGCACAGTCTCTGAGGTATTGTCTAAAACAGATGAGAGGGGGGCTTTGAATGATTTGACGAATGCCTTGGACATTGGAAACATCCTTGAACGCGACGTATCGGTTTTAAGCGGCGGCGAGCTTCAGCGGGTGGCGATATGCGCGTGTCTTCTTCGAGACGCAGACGTCTACTTGCTGGATGAGCCTTCAAGCTACCTGGATGTGAGGGAGAGACTTAATGTTGCTAAAACCCTAAGGTCGATGGGGGATAAACGCATTCTGGTCGTGGAACACGATTTGGTTGTGCTCGACTACCTATCCGACTACGTCCATGTATTCTTCGGCAAACAAACCGCCTATGGAATAGTATCAAACATACTAGGCGTGCGCCAGGGCGTAAACGAATACCTGGGGGGGTTTCTGAGGTCTGAGAACATGCGCTTCAGAGACGAAATCCGCTTTGACGTGAAACCCCCTAAAGACGCATCCGAATCCAAGACCGCCCTAAGGTATCCTGACTTGTCCGTTGACTTAGGGGGATTCAATCTCTCAATAAAAGAAGGCTCAATAAAGGAGTCTGAGGTGTTGGGTGTTTTAGGCCCCAACGCCACAGGCAAAACATCCTTCGTTAAGGTTTTGGCGGGTGTGCAAGAAGCCGACAAAAAAATCGACCTAAACTTGGAGGTATCCTATAAACCCCAATACATCAAACCCCGGCAGGAACCGGTTGCCTCATTACACATAGCAGGGGAATTCCTAAAACAATTCGACTTAACCCCCTTGCTTGATAAACCCCAAAACCAGTTGAGCGGCGGCGAGCTTCAGAGGGTGGCGATAGCCGACTGCCTAACCCAAAGCGCAGACCTATACATGCTGGATGAGCCCTCCGCCTATCTGGATGTGGAGCAGAGACTAGCTCTTGCCAAATACCTAAAAAAATATGCATACGACAACAAAAAAAGCGTGTTGGTGGTGGACCACGACATCCTATTAGTCGACTACCTCTCAGACCGACTCATGATCTTCTCCGGGGAAGCCGGAATGGAAGGTGTCGGCAACCCTCCAACAGACCTAGTATCCGGTATGAACTTCTTCCTAAAACAAATGCAGGTCACATTCCGCCGCGACCCCGACACAGGAAGACCCCGCGCCAACAAATCTGATAGCGTCAAAGACCGGCAACAAAAACAACAAAACAAATACTACTACCAATAAAAAACATAGGTTTAGAGAAGAAAGGATTACAGTATTATTGATGGACAGATCCAAGGTTATTCTAAGGCCTGATGAGGAATATGGGTTTAGCGTTTTAGTACCGGATTTACTTGGTTGTCTCACCCAAGGAAAAACCCCGTAAGAAGCCCTAGAGAATGCGCATGAAGCCATCTAGTGCTATTTAGATGGACTTAAACACGACGGCATTGATTCTGCGACAATACCTAGAGCACGGATAACCTCTGTTTCCCTGGGATGAAGCTTCCGATAGTATCTGGCAAAAATAATTAAACTTCTGGTTAAACCTCTTGGCTTATAATACTATGCCCAGGCAGTCATATAAATCTTAGAAAGCAAGAAGATTCCTACAATCCTGTGGTAGTGCCTCTACACAAAGAAATCAACAAGGATACTCTAGGCAACATACTAAGACAAGCGAACCTAAGCTTTGAAGGATTCATAAAAAAGATTAGGTGATTAAACTGTTAGACAATATTTTTGGTTTTAGTGATACTAGGAAAAAAAGAAAGCCAATACCCAAAATCATTAACTCAGAGTTTTTCTAAATATTTGTATAATTAATAGTATGGAAGAGTATGAAAAAAGAAGAAATAAAAAGAATCCATTCTTATTGTAACCTGAATTGTTTTTAATCCTTAATTTACGGTGTTATTCTGTGTCGGTCTCGGGGCCATAGCACGCATTCTCGTATGTTGGGTTGCCTGCATATGGCTTGGGTTATTCTTTCTGCTCCAATGCTCCATCCGCCGTGGGGCGGCATCCCGTATCTGAAGGCTTTCAGGTAGAATTCGAATGCTTCGGGGTCCAGGCCTCTTTTTTCCAGGGCGGTTACCAGCAGGTCGTGTTGGTGTATACGTTGGGCTCCGCTTGACAGTTCTATTCCCATGAAATTCAAGTCGAAGGCTCGGCATACTTCAGGGCGGTCCTCCTTTGGCATGCTGTAGAAGGCGCGTATGTCGGTTGGCCACTCCTTCACGAAATACGGTTGCCTGAAGTGGTTGTGCAACGCCTTCTCGATTTCCGGGTTTAAGTCCTCCCCCCAATCAAGGGAGAGGTTCATTGAAGGCAGTAACTCGATTATCTCATCGTAGGTTACTCTCTTAAACGGCAGCTTCGGCACTTCTAATTCGACGTCAAGGAGTTTAAGCTGTTTTTCGCATTTCTCATCCAGTGTTCTGAGTATGTGGTGCATTACCCCCTCAAGCTCGCATATCACGCCCTCTTCATCGTCTATGAAGGCTTTCTCGACGTCCATCTGAAATATTTCGTTTAGGTGGCGGGGCGTGTTGTGGGGTTCAGCTCGGAAAACCGGCTGCATAATGAAAACCCGATCCAATCCCGTGCTCATCATCATCTGTTTATATAGTTGCGGGCTTTGAGCTAGAAACGCCTCCCGCTCGAAATAGGTTATCGGAAACAGGTTCGTCCCCCCCTCCGATGCTGCTGCGATGATTGTGGGGGGGTTGATTTCAATGAAGTTGTTTTCAAGGAAATAATCTCTGAAGGCTTTTTGGATTTCCGCCCTAACCTTAAACACAGCCATCACCTTAGGCTTGCGCACATCCATGAACCTGTTTTCAAGGCGTGTGTCAAGCTCGGCATCCACCTTCCCGGTTACGTCAAGGGGGAGAGGGCTCTTAGCGGAGACCACCACCCTAAGTTCTTTGGGTATTAATTCCACGCCGCCCGGAGCCTTGGGGTTGGCTGTCACCCGACCCTCAACCTGGATTACTGATTCCTTGGGAAGCGATGACACTGTTTCAAGGATCTCTTTCGGGGAGCTGCCATCCTTCACCGTAACCTGTATGAATCCCCCCCGGTCCCTGAGCACGATGAACTTCAGTTTACCCAAATCCCTTATTTCGTGAACCCAGCCGGCAAGCCTTATTTCTTCCCCCGCATCTTTTTCTGCGACCTCGTTTGAATACCTGTCTCTCATAAAAAATACCCTTTCATAAATTGTTTTACTTAGATAAAATTACTTGGGTTTTTTTGCCAGTCAAAACGTATAACACCCCGGCTAAATCCTTAAATGAAACCCTCGATTTTTTGTCTTCGGCTTCTTTGACTGTTATCTTAAGGGATTCCCCGTCTTTTGTGTGCACATCACTCACCGACACCACTTGGGCGGGGGCCACCAGATCCCTTGCAAGCTGCACCGGATCCTCCTCCCCCACGACTTTCACGTCTTTACCCAAAGCTTGCCGTAGTTTCTCTAGGTTAACCCCTTTCGCGCCGATTATCTCCCCCACCTGGTTTTTGGGTGCGAAAACGTACACGAAATTCACTGAGTCAAGTGCGTGGTGGAAGGATGCGTTGATGTCGAATTCATGGAAGAGCCTCGACAACTCAATGTCTGCTTGAGTCAGGTTACCTGACTCGTATTTACTTTGGCAGGCTGGGCAAAGCAATACGCGGCTTGAACAGAAACCGCAAAGAGGATTATCCATATAAAAAAAATAATAAGTCTGAGGCTATTTGGTTAAGGTTATCTCTATAGCCGACACCTTAACCGGACCCTCATCCCCCTGAATCTCTTCAGTGGAAATCTGTATATCCTTGATTTTAGATTGCTCCTCAAAGCGTTGCCTCACTATCTCCGCGCAATCCACGGCACGGCTTATTGACCTGCCGCGGGCCTTAATCACTACGTCGCTTGCCCCGTTTTTAAATTGCGTGACAACCGCTAGGACATAACTCATCACGCCTTTCTTACCTATAAAAACTATGTTGTCGTCTTTCTCCATTTTTACGGATTCACCTTCTTCTGTCTTTTTTGTCTAACATGGGGGTGAACAAAAGATATTTGCTCTCCCCTTTCATCTCCTCAAGGATCTTGTCAGACACCGCCTTAACAGGGTCTATGCCCCTCACCCGCTGCCTCATATCCTGGAAGCTTTCGAATTTCTCTATCTCCCGCTCCTCAAGGATTTCCTCCCGGGATTTCTTCCCGATCTTAGGCAGGGTCTCCAGTTTATGCTGTCGGGTGCTGATTATGCCCGCAGTATTATAGAATTCAAGGAACCGTTGTTCATGGTCTTCAACCGCCGTACGCAGGACGTAGGGCAACTCTGATTTCGCAGTAGGCGTGAGCCATTCATACTTTATCCTGCGGTCTATGTGGTCTATGTGTTCGCGGGTGTCCTCCCCTATATAGATTTTATCCCCGTTCTCCAAGGCCATGCCCTCCCTGGGTGTGACCTCAAGCAAGGTGAAAAAATTTTCTCCAACAACCTGCGCCACAGGCTTCCTCTTGTGCGGCGGAACCTCTTGTTTGCCTTTCGGCAGATAATCTAGGACATACGCCCACTCGTCTTTTTTCATTTAATACCCCCTTAAACCCCTATCTAAATTGATCTACTTGATCGATGACGGTTTTAATCTCCTCTTCCGAGTACTTGAACCTCTCTTTAGCGAATATAGCGCGGACGTCGTCCACGGATTCAGGCATAAGGTCAATGATTTTCACAGCCCTCTCCTCAGACAAGCCTATCGGCAGATCCAATAGTTTTTTCTGAAGCTTCTCAGCGTCCCCGACATTTAGTTTATGGAATCTCTTAGCGTGTTCAAAGGCCTTCCTCTGTTCATAAAGAAGTTCCCCGCCCATCTTCTCATACTCCTTCTCCTTTTTAGTTAAGACTTCTGCTACGTGGGCTAGTGTGACTGGTTTCTCGTTTAACTGCTCCATTTGATTTTTTCACCCAGATTTTTTAAGATGCTGTGGGGGTATGACGAGTTTCTTCTGTTTCCCGCCGTCTTTAACCATCACCAGGTAGGATCTACCCTGCCTTCCCACAACCTTCCCGGTTTTACCCTGGAAACGGGGGTGGGGTATGGATTGGTATCCGGTGTCTATCGAGATTGAGACGGTTTCGTTTTCGGCGAAATCCTGTAGATACTGCCTGATTTTGATTTTGCCTTTGTCTCGTTTGTTTTTACGCAGGTTACGCGTCCTCCGTCTGATCCCTTGTGATCCCTTCATTTTCCGGGGTATATAAATGTCTGTTTAGGTTTATAAAGAGAAATCATAATAAATATGTTTCCCCTCAAAATCAAGGCAATATTTTGTTTCAAGGTTTTCCTGGGCTTCAACCACCTGCGCCCTAGTCTCCTTCTTGATTAGGTTTTTGTATCCCCCAAGCATTTCATTGATTTGCGGTGAATCCGAGACCCAAACGCTTATCTGATCCATCTCCTTTAGGTCGCGTTTTTTCCTAAGCTCCTGTATATGGCGTATGAGGTCTCTTGCAAGCGCTTCAAGTATTAGGTCCCGCCCCCTCTCGGTTTCAATGTATACTATTGCGGTGTCGTCTAACACCGTGAATTCGCATGCCTCGAATTTTTCGGGGGCAACCAAGGCCACCTCAGAGACCATCTCATAACCCACCTCAAAACCCCCTAAACTCCCCTTGCCTTTGGTTTGCAGGATCTTTTTGGCTTCAAGGGGGTTGTTTTTAATGGCTTGGGCTACTTTAGGGGCGTCCCTCCCATATATCGGCCCGATTTCAGAGAAATCAGGGGAAGCCTTGTATGATGCTCCCTCCAGGGTTTTTGTGTGCTGAATTTTTTTCGCATTCAATTGTTTGAGGATTACGCCTTCAACCCGCGCTATTGATTGCTTTATTTTCTCTCCCCCGCATACATAGATTTTTTGTATGGGGTGTCTGAGTTTAATGCCCGCCTTCTGCCTGAGGTTGGATCCAGCCTCAAAAACCTTTTTAGCCACCTGCATATCTCTTAGAAGTTGTTCGTCTTTGCGGTTGCCTGAAGGCCAGTCTTCAAGGTGAACGCTCTCCCCGCCGACTAGATTCAAGTAAATCTCCTCTGAGATGAACGGGGCGTAGGGAGCGGTCAACCTGCAAAGCGAGTTGAATACTTCAATCAATGTTTTGTAGCAGGCGGTCTTTGATTCATTCATCCGGCATTGATCCTCCATCCAAAGCCTGCCCCTAATTATTTTTATGTACCAGCGGCTGAAGTCCTCTATGACGAACTCGTTTAGGTGGTTTAGTGCGTGGTGGAAGTTCCGTTCATCGATTTGGTTTGTTAGCTTATCCTGGGTGTCCGCCAGTTTAGAGAGGATCCATTTATCCTCTACTTCAAGCGTTGGATCCGCGTTTTCATAATCCTCTGGTTTGAACCCGTCTAACGCCATGTAGCGGGCGGTGAAGCGGTAGCAGTTCCAAAGGGTTCTAAGGGTGGGCACAACCTCTTGATTCAATGTCTGGGTTCCGAAGCGGACCGCATTCCAGGGGGCGGTTGAACACATGTGCATCCTCACCGCGTCTGCGCCCACCGAGTCAAACAACTCCCAGGGGTCTATTATGTTTTGGTTGCTTTTGCTCATCTTCTCCCCGTTTTCATCCAACAGCAATCCACCTACCACGCATGAACGGTAGGCTGGCTCGTCAAAGAGTATTGTGGATAATACGAGCAGGGTGTAGAACCATCCCCTGGTTTGGTCAGTCGCCTCGGATATGAAGTCGTAGGGGTGGTGTTCACTGAATAGATCCTTGTTTTCGAAGGGGTAGTGGAATTGAGCGAAGGGGGCGGAGCCTGAATCGTACCAGCAGTCGATTACGTATTCCTCCCGCCGCATATTCCCCCCGCAACCGCATGAGAGTAGTATCTCATCCACGTAGGGGCGGTGCAGATCCAACTGGCGCGGCATCTTTTCTTTGGCGTGGTTGGAGAGCTCCTGCCTTGAACCTATGACCTTGGTTTCACCGCATTCCATACAACGCCATATGGGCAGGGGCGTCCCCCAAAACCTGTTCCGAGACAGGCTCCAGTCGCGCGCACTCTCAAGCCACTTGCCGAAACGCCCCTCCTTTATGTGGCCTGGGTGCCAGCTTATCTGCTGGTTCTTCATCATTAATCTGTCTGCCACCTCTGTGACCTTGATGAACCACGACTTCATAGCGTAGTAGAGCAACGGTTTCTTGCACCTCCAGCAGAAGGGGTAATCGTGTTCATAGGGGTATTGGGTGATTAGCCTCTGCATTTCCCCTAGAAACCCGATTATTTTCTCGTCCGCGTCTTTGGCGAAGACGCCTTGGAGCTCGGGGATTTCTTCCGTGAAGTTCCCTTCCTCGTCTATGGGGTTTACGAAGGCGAGGTCGTGTTCGGCTGCCACGTTATAGTCGTCCTCCCCGAAGGCTGGGGCGATGTGAACGATCCCCGTTCCCTCCTCTGTTGTGACAAAGGGGGCTGAGACCACACGCCATGCGGGTTTATCGAGTTTGCCGATGAAGTGGTTGAATAGGGGGTGATATTCAAGCCCCTTAAGCTCCTGTCCCCTGAATCTCTCAAGGATTTCCGCGTCCGGAAACCTATTCTCAGCCAAGTTGGAGGCTAAAACGTATTTCTCGCCCCTAAAAAGTATTTTTGCGTACTCGATTTCAGGGTTCACTGCGAGGGCTACGTTTGATAGGAGCGTCCAGGGGGTGGTAGTCCAGGCAAGAAGGCTGAAGTCCTCCTCCTTCACCGGGAAGGAGACGATCACAGTCTGTTCTTTGACGCTTTGATATCCAAGCGCCACTTCATGGCTTGAAAGCGGCGTCCCACAGCGGGTGCAGTAGGGCACAACCCGGTGGCCCTCATATAGTAATCCCTTCTCATGTATCTGCTTAAGACTCCACCACACACTCTCTATGTAGTCGTTGTCCATTGTCACGTAGGGTTGTTGAAGGTCGATCCAGTAGGCCATGCGGTCTGTGAGTTCATCCCACTTTTTTATGTGGCTGAAAACGCTTTCCCGGCATTGCTCAACAAACCTGTCGACGCCGTAATCTATGATCTGTTTCTTGGACTTCAAACCAAGCTTCTTCTCAACCTGCACCTCAACGGGGAGTCCATGGCAATCCCACCCCGCCTTCCGGGGAACCCTGAAACCCCTCATGTTTTGGAAGCGGTTCACCAGATCCTTGAAAACCCTAACCTCCACGTGGTGTAGGGCGGGTGGGGCGTTTGCGGTGGGCGGTCCCTCAAGGAAGCTAAACAATTCTCCCCTCTTTTTTCGGAGGGTTTTCTCCGGTATGCCCTTATCCCGCCAGTAGCCTAGTATCTTTTTCTCTAACTCTACTGGATTATACTCCCCAACCTCCTGGCTGCCCATTTTAAGCAATAATATCTACCTGTGCCTTTAATAATATCTGGTTCTTATTTGTTGTAGACCACAGAAAATGCAGCTTCCCTGGACTGAGAAGTACCGACCGAAAACATTATCCGAGATTGTGGGACACACGCCTCTGATACTGCGTCTGCAAGCCTACGTTAAGTCAGGCAACATGCCTCACCTGCTTTTCGCAGGCCCGGCGGGGGTGGGCAAGACCACCGCCGCAATGGCTATCGCCAATGAACTATACGGGGATGCTAGATCCGATTTCCTTGAGCTTAACGCCTCCGATGAACGGGGAATCGAGGTTGTGAGAAACAAGATAAAGGATTTCGCAAGAACCCGCTCCCTTCAAGGCAACTTCAAAATCATTTTTCTGGATGAGGCGGACAGCCTCACAAGCGACGCCCAGAACGCCTTAAGACGGACTATGGAGCGCTACACCCGGACCTGCCGATTCATTTTATCCTGTAATTATTCAAGTAAAATCATCGAACCCATACAAAGCCGGTGCTCGGTCTTCCGCTTCAAAAGACTGCCCAAAGAGAGCATCAGGGAATACATGGAAAAGATTTTGGTGGCGGAGGGGTTGGACTACGATCAAGCGGGTTTGGATGCGGTTTTATATGTCTCTGAAGGCGACATGCGCCGGTCAATAAACATACTGCAGTCCGCATCCGCCGTGGGTCCCGTGAACGAGGAGAACGTGTTCAGCATCACCACCCAGGCAAGGCCGGAGGACATAAAGAAACTGCTTAAGCTTGCCTTGTCTGCGAAGTTCCTTGAGGCAAGATCCCTTCTAGATGATTTGATGCTTAACTGGGGGTTGTCTGGGGAGGATATTCTCCTTCAGATGAATCGGGAAATCTGGAACCTGGGTGAAGCCTCGGATAAGGAGAAAATAAGGATAGTCGATCAAGTAGGGGAGGCGAACTTCACGTTGGTTGAGGGCGCCAACGAGAGGATACAGCTTGAAGCCCTTCTTGCAAGGCTAGCCCAGGTAAGGCAATAGAAATGCCGTTCACAGCCTTCCACCTAGGCCCGGCCTTCCTATTAGCAGCGCTACTAACCCCCCTTGCCCTGCCGCCGCTTATAATCGGAAGCATAGCGGTTGACGTTGAACCCGCGCTAATACTTGTTTTGGGGCTTGACCTTCCCCTACACGGTTTTCTGCACAGCCTACTCTTTGGCGTTCTCCTGGCTTTTATTCTGTCTTTCATCTACAGCTTCCTTTTAGGCCAGAAGTTTATTTTCGTTTTCTTCTTCATGTATTTAGGCCATACGGTGCACGTGATCCTTGATTCAATGCTATACTCCGACATTAAACCCTTCCTCCCCTTCGGATTCAACCCCCTATATGGGCTGCTGTCTTCTATTCAGGTGACGGTTTTTTGTGTTTTATGTTTCATAACCTCCATAATAATATTTATTTTTAGGAGAAGATGAGTTTATTCGGCACCTCAGGCATACGCATGACGGAGGATAGGTTGACTGAGAAATTCAACCTCGAATTAGGCAAAGCCTTAGGGTCCTACGCAGACTGTGAAGCATGTGCGGTGGGTCGGGATACCCGGGCAAGCGGCCCCAGAATACAGGAGGCATTCGTATCGGGGGTACTGTCGACAGGCGTGAACGTCGTTAAAGCAGGCATAGTTTCAACCCCTACCTTGGGTGTTGCGACCGCGGAATACGGTTCGGGTGTTATGGTTACCGCAAGCCATAATCCCCCTGAATACAATGGATTCAAATTCTTCTCACCCCAAGGAGCCTTAGACTCGGATTCAGAGTATCAGCTTGAGGGGGTTTACAGGGAAAAAAAATTTGTTTCAAGGCAGGAGGGAATTTATTGGGAGCAGGATTTCATCGAAAGACACGCGGAATTAATAATATCTAAAACCGGTTACGTGGGTGACAGCGTGAGGGTGTTGGTTGATTGTGCGGGGGGAGCGGGATCCACCATAACCCCTCAACTACTTGAGAGGATGGGGGCTTCGGTGAGCGCCATAAACACGAGCCAGGATGGAGTGTTTCCCCATCCCCTTGAGCCTTCAGCCGAAAACCTTGAGGAAACCTGCAGGATAGTGCGTGAAGGGGATTTTGACATAGCCTTCGCCCACGACGGCGACGCGGACCGGGCCTGCGCAATAGACTCAGACGGTAAACTCATAGAATGGGATAGTTTCCTCTCTGTTTTGGCGTTCGACAAAAAAAGGGTGGTCACCACAGTCGACGCTTCAATGAGGTTAAACGAAGTATGCAAAAACGTTGTAATAACCGCAGTAGGCGATGTCGCAGTAGCCCAGGCTGTAAGACAGTATGACGCGGACTTCGGCGGAGAACCGTCTGGCACATTCATCTTCCCCGACGTCCACATATTCCCTGATGGGGTGGCCACCATAGCGAAGGCAACCAAAATGGTTTCCGACGGCTTATTCTATAGCTTCCTGCATGAAATACCCTCCTACCCCATGCAGAGGGTTAAAGTCCCCTGCAGGGATGAGGCGAAAAAACAGGCTATGATATCCTTGAAGAAGAACCTTGACAGGGAGTACTTCGACTTAGACGGGGTTAGGGTGGAGTTGGATGAGGGTTGGATATTAATACGCCCCTCAGGCACGGAGCCTTTCATCCGCATAACCTGTGAAGCTAAGGATGAGAAGAAACTATCAAATTACGTGCAGTTGGGCACTAAGTGGGTTAAATCCGCATTACCCTAGATGTCGCATACCGCCTCAATAATCCAGAACCCGTTTTTTTCCTCCACAACCATCTGGTGGTATGTGACGGCTTTAATCTCGTTTTTTATGGGAGGCAGGTGGCGTGCTCCATATGTTTCGGCCTTCATGTGTTTTCTTTCAGGCTTTATTTTGATCTTGTATTCGGTTGGAACGTAGTCTTCAAATTGAGCGTAAAACAAGACGTCTGACAGGAAATCGTGTACAAGCTGCTTATGGGAGTCGTATTCATACTTGAAGACCCGCCTGGAGTTGGGTTTTAAAGTTACTTCGCCCAGGATTTCGGAGGTCAAGCCCCTTGATGCGGTGATGAGCGCGTCCCCAAGGCTTTTAGCTTCAGCCCTGAACCGCAGGTCTGCCGTGTGATCGAGGAAAACGAATTCGTTTGCCACATTTATTTGTGTGATTGAGGGGATTTATAGGTTTTTGTCCGCGACTTCGGTGATCTCGGTTTTAACCCGCGTTTTCCCGCCTGTTGACTCGCCCACGATTTTATCGCATACGAGGCACTTGATTTTAGTCGCAGCCGACCCGTAGATCACCTGCTCATTCCCGCAGTCTGCGCATCTTACCTTAAGGAAACGGCTTTTCGTGTCGCTCATTTCCCTACCTCAACCGTTTTTTTGGTTCGAGCGGAGTATACTTTCTGCCTTTTTTTGTTGCATTCACCGCATTCAAGAAGGAGAACGGTTCTCTTACCTATTTTAAACACAGGCTTCTTCGGTGTGCGGGGGCTGCCCCCGTATCCTGCTTTAACCCGTTCATACTGTCTCCTACCCCAGTTCATGCGTTTTTCCTTGCCCTTCCTGGCTTGACGCACCTTATGTTGGGTGTGTTTTTTGCATTTCGGACAGTTTGTGCGGATCTTGTCTGGAACCTTCATTTTTTGGTAAAACAGTCTTATTAAAACGCAGTATGTATATAAAAACTCTCTAGAGTTTCTCCACCACACCCTGGGTGTTTAGGATCTTTAGTGTTTCAGCAGGCAGCTGTGTTTTTTCCCCGGATTTAAAGGGTCCAAGAAGCCTTCCGTCTGACGCCTTAAACTGCGGCATATCCCTTATGAAGCGTGCGTTTTCCCTTGGTGTTGTGATTTCCGCAGGGCAGCTTGGAATGCTTTCATCCGGGTCCTCTTCATAGCATGATAGGGTGTGGTTAAGCTTCCTATAGAGGTTCCCCTCGTTTTCGCTTAGGTTTTCTGGGGGGTTTTCAGGGTGCGGGCCCATGCAGTGTCGGAGTATCTTGTTTCTCCTCTCCCTTTTTAGTTGGCGTAATACCTCTTTTATGTTTTCCCTGTATTCCCCCACCCTATCGTCGTTTAACAGCGCCTCTATTTGTTTGTCGAAGTCGGAGGGTAGTTTCTGGATTTTTGAGGAGTTTTTCTCGCTTCGCCAAAGGCTTTGGAGCGTACCTAAGGAAATCATTTTATTTTTTTACACGTAGCTTGAACCTGTTTTACCGTATTCGGGGTTTATTATCTCATCTTTCTCTATACCCTTCCACACGGACCCGTATCTTTGCTGTAGCTGGTATTCTATGGGCCTGGCCTCAATGAGGGCCTGCTTTATGTGTTTTTCTTCGATATACTCTGCTTCTTCTTCTTTTGCGGTGTCTCCTGCGAGCCTAATCGCCCCCCCAAGATCCCGAAGCCTCATGCTAAG
>WJJK01000153.1 GCA_014729705.1 Candidatus Altarchaeales archaeon
GAAATACTCTACTGGCTCAATAAAGCCCGGGAACAATACCTGTCAGGGGAATTCAAGTTAGACAAGAAACAGGAAGACGTGCACATGAACGTCGAAAAATATTTGCTTGAGGGGGCGGGAGCGGAATACGGCGGCAAACTACATACCGCTCGAAGCCGAAACGATCAAGTGATAACCGACTCTAAACTCTATCTCCGGAAACGACTACTTGAAATCAAAACCAGGATAACAAAGCTTCAGGAAACGTTCCTCACACTCGCCAAAGACAATCCTGTCACAGTAATCCCGGGATACACTCACACCCAGGAAGCTCAACCCATAACGCTGGGTTATTGGGCGACGGCCTACGTAAGCATGTTTATGCGGGACATCAAACGACTTGACGACGCCTACCTCGTGGTGGACACCAACCCTCTGGGAAGCGCCGCCTTAGCTGGCACAAGCTTCCCAATAGACCGCAGGTTAACCGCTAAACTACTTGGGTTTTCAGGCCTGCATAAACACTCCCTTGACGTGATAAGCAGCAGAGACTACATGGTGCAAGTCTTATCCGCTCTTGCAATACACATGTCGAACATAAGCAAACTATCCGAGGAACTCGTATACTGGAGCACATTCGAGTTTGGGTTCCTTGAGTTGGACGACAGCTACACCGCAGGCTCATCCATCATGCCGCAGAAGAAAAACCCCTGCGTAGCCGAACTAGCAAGGGGGCGCACGGGACGGGTTTATGGAACCCTAATGCAGTTGCTGACGATGCTTAAAGGACTGCCTATGGGTTACAACCGGGACCTTCAGGAGGATAAACCCCCTCTTTGGCATGCCATGAACGTGGTTGAATCCACCTTGATAGTGGTTGACGGCATGATCTCGACTATGAAGATCAAAAAAGAAAGGCTTAAACAGGTTTCAGGAGCAAACTTCAACACAGCAACCGAATTAGCCAACTACCTGGTCAGGGAGAAGGGATTGTCTTTCAGAAGATGCCATGAGATAGTCGGAAACCTCGTGGGGAGCCTCCACCGCCAGGGAGAAACATTCGAAGACACCGAATCCGCCTTAAAGATATTATCCGAAAACCAAGTGGACTTGGATGAGGATATATTCAAAAAAATAGTCGACCCCAATCAAGTGGTGCAGGGGTATGAAAGCGAGGGCTCAACCAACCCCAAACAAGTCTCTGAGATGATCGGGGAATTTGAGGATAGAATCAGGGAAAACAAAAAACAAGTAAACATTCAATCCGAGAAGATAAGCCAAGCTGAGGAGAAAACCCAAAACATAGTGGCAGGGATCCTAGCAGGCAAGGACATAAACGAGATTGAAATCTAGGTGACACAGAAAAAACAAAATGAAAATAGTTTTAGCTTATTCCGGAGGACTTGACACCTCAGTGTGCATTAAGTGGCTTGAAGAGAAATACGACGCCGAAGTCATAACCCTGACCATGGAGTTAGGGCAGGAGTCAGGGGATTTAAGGGAAATCGAGGAGAAAGCCAAAAAACTTGGGGCAGTGAAAACCTACAGCATAGACGCTCAATCGGAATTCGTTGAAAACTACATAAACCCCGCAATATGGGCTAACGGATTATATGAAGGGAAATACCCTCTTGCAACCGCCTTAGGCCGGCCGTTAATAGGTAAATGGATGGTGGACATAGCCCACAAGGAGGGGGCGGACGCGGTGGCCCACGGCTCAACCGGCAAAGGCAATGACCAGGTGCGGTTGGATGTCACAGTCAAAGCCTTGGACCCGAAGCTTAAGGTGATCGCGCCTGTGAGGCAGTGGCCGATGACGCGGGAGGAGGAAATAAACTACGCAAGGGAACACGACATACAGATACCTGTCACAGTAGACGACCCCTACAGCTACGACACTAACCTTTGGGGTAAAAGCGCTGAAGCAGGACCTCTTGAGGATCCCATGAACGAGCCAAAAGAAGCCTGCATGCAATTGACGGCCCCCCCCGAGCAGGCGCCTGATGAACCCCACTACGTATCAATCGACTTCCACCGGGGCCTGCCGGTCGCCTTAGACGAGAAGGTGGTGGATGAAGTGGAATTAATAAAACAACTCAATCAGCTGGCCGGCGCCCACGGGGTGGGGCGGATAGACATGATCGAGGACCGGCTGGTTGGCATAAAAAGCAGGGAAACCTATGAATGCCCGGCGGCGACAGTGATCCTTGAAGCCCACAAGGAGCTTGAGAGACTCTGCCTCACAAGAGAGCAAAACAGCTTTAAACCCGCGTTAGACCAGAAATGGGGTGAACTAGTCTACTACGGTTTATGGTATGAACCCCTTAAAGACGACATACAATCGTTCATAGAAAACACCCAGAAATACGTGACAGGCAAAGTCCGCCTCAAACTATACAAGGGTTCATGCACGGTGGTAGGCAGGGAAAGCCCCCAAAGTCTCTATGACCTGGGTCTTGCCACATATGATAAGGGAGACAGCTTCGACCATACCTCCGCGGAAGGCTTCATAAACATCTGGGGCCTTCCAAGCAGAACCTCAGGTGAACGCAAGAAAAGATAGAAAATGCCGTTCAAAGTGAAACCCAAAGAATCTGTAAAGAAACTTATCTCCCAGCCTTACGCCTTCGACGTGGTGGATGAAAACAAAATCCGCGCGCAAAAGAAACACGGCATAGACTACCTAATCGACTTCGGCATAGGCGACCCCTCCGACCCCACGCCTGAAGCCATACGGGAATCCGTTAAACAAAGCGTGGATGCCACGAAAACCAAGGGGTATCCCGCAAGCATCGGCGGCGAGGATCTGAGGCAGGCGATAACCAAATACATGGGGAGGAGGTTCAACGTAAACCTGAATCCCTGTGAGGTGGTTAACACCTACGGCTCAAAGTATGCGTGTTTCCAGATTTCATCAATATTCCTTGAACCCGGGAAAGACGAGCACAGCCTCATCCCCAACCCAGGCTACCCGCCTTTCGCTGCCGGCACACTCTTTGCAGGCGGAAGACCCTGGTTTATAAACCTGGTTGAGGAAAACCACTATCAACCTGACCTTGAGCAGATACCTGGGGCGGTGGTTGATAAAGCCAAAATAATTTTCGTAAACAACCCCCACTCCCCCACAGCCCAAACCTATGGCGTGGATAAGCTTAAGGAGATAGTTGATTTCTGCCTGGACAACGACATAATACTTGTTTCAGATGAATGCTACTGCGACCTATACTATGATGAACCCCCCAAAAGCATATTGGAGGTGGCAGGCGCCGACGAGTGCAGCATCCTCCTGCATAGTCTATCTAAAAGGAGCATGATGACCGGGTATGCGGTAGGGTTTTTCGCATCCAAGAACCCTGAGATACTTAACGCCTACGCCAGCATTCAGCGTAAATCCATACAGGGTGTGGCTAACGTAATCCAGGATGCGGCTGGGAAGGCGTATGAGGATGAGATCCACCCCCAGATTATGCGGGAGAAATACCGGGAGAGGCTGCAGGCGATAGTGCCCGCCTTAGAGCATTTAGGCTGTGAAGTCGTCCCCCCGCAGGGCACATTCTTCCTATGGGTTAAAGTCCCTGAGGGGGAGGAGCCGCTGTCTTTCTCAGAGAGGCTTCTTATGGATTACGGCGTAAACTGTGTGCCCGGAAACCTGATAAGCGAGACATTCAATGAAGTGAATCCCGGGGAAAAACACGTGCGCTTCGCCTTAGTCCCCCCCATTGAGAAGACCAGGCAGGCGGCAAGCCGGCTTAAGAAGAAGTAAATGAACAAACAAAAAAAATTAATCCCCCTTGTTTTCATGCTTTTTCTCCTAGCATACCTACTTCACCAAAATACAGTGCAATCCCGGCCTAACCTCATCATCCTCTCCCTTGACACACTGAGGGGGGATTCCGTAGGCTATATGGGTTATGTGAGAAACACCTCCCCCGCCTTGGATGAGGTGGCTGAACACGCATACATATACACTAAGGCATTCAGCCACGCGCCCCGCACAACACCCAGTCACATCACCCTGTTCACATCCCTTTATCCCTCCCAGCATCTTGTGCCCGAGTACTCTAGCTGGAACCAATCCTATGCATTATCCCCTGAAGCAACCACCTTAACCCAGTTACTCAATCGGTCAGGTTATCGCTGCGCCGCCTTCACGGGGGGCGGTAACGTAGCCCCCGAAACCGGGTTGGGACGCGGGTTCCATGCCTATGAAACATGTGATTTTCCCTGCTACCTGCCGCGTCTATCAAGCTTCATATCCGAAAACGAAGGGAACCCGTTTTTCCTTTTCATCCACACCTACGAGATACACTCCCCCTATACTCCTCCAGAAAGTTATGTCAACTATTTCGGCTCAGATTATGGTGGCGGGATAACCGTCAACAAAACCCTGTTGATGTTTGAGGCGGAGAAACAAGAAAAATCCATACACGATGTTTATTTCAGCTACGTCGACAGGGAAAACGAGCAAGACATCTTCAGGCTTAAACAACTTTATGACGCGGAAATACGCTACAGCTCAGATGTGCTTGTCTCCCGATTAATCGGTGAGTTGAGGGAACACGGTCTTTACGAAAACACTTTGTTGATTATAACCTCTGATCACGGGGAGGAGTTTATGGAGCACGGCGGCCTTGAACACTGGCGTCTATACAATGAACACATACACGTTCCTTTGATTATAAAGCTGCCTTATCAGAGAAAACAAAAGAAGGTGAAACAGTATGTGGGGTTAATCGACGTCGCCCCCACAGTGTTGGATTACCTGGATATTTCTACACCCGGATCCATGCAGGGTGTTAACCTCCTTGAAGTAAACGAATCATTTAATCGGCCGTTGTTCAGCGAGAGGATCACAAACCTAGACGCTGAATGCCTTTTTCAGAAGGCAATGATCCACCCCCCGCATAAATATGTGTGGTGCCCCTTGACTGGGTATGAGAAGGTATACGACTTATCAAAGGATCCAGGAGAGTTGAACCCTAACTCTGGGGTGGGCGCTCGGCGGCTGGTTGAGTTGAGGCGGGCGTTCTTTGATTGGATGAACCACACCCTGCATACCAGCCTCCCCCCCACAAAGTTGATGCAGCCTTCCCCGCAAACCAGGGAACGGCTTAGGAAGTTAGGGTACCTGAACTAGAGTTTAGATAAACCTGATTCCCCGTCTTTCCTCTCCAAAACCTGTTGATCGGGTTTCGGCTTGGGTTTTGGAGTGTCTCCCAAGCTTTTTTTGTATAACGTTATTGCCGCGATAAGCGCTGAAGTCAAAATCAACACACTGAACACTAAAAACAACAACAGCCACAGGTTATAGTTCTTGTTGAAATAC
>WJJK01000154.1 GCA_014729705.1 Candidatus Altarchaeales archaeon
CCGTTGAACCCGTGACCTCCCTAACAGTTGAACCCAACAAAGAAACTGTGTATGCCGCCTCCCCCACATCATTAAGCGCTCTGGACACCACCGGACACCTGCGTTGGACCACCGAATTAAACGACACACTCCATTCAATAGAAATAGTTGACTTAAACTCAGACTCAGTATATGAGATCCTGGGGGCCTCGGAAAACCAACTATACTTGTTGGATGAATACGGGGTTCTGCTGGACCAATACTACCTTGACACCCAATCCTACGGTGAATGGGTGAGCCTAAACCAATGGGTTCTGGAGGGAAAACTCCCTGAAATGCGTCTGGTGACGATAAAAGAGGTGGCGGCGACCGACCTTGACTCAGACCATGAAATGGAGGTGATACTTGGATACTATTTCAGCGAAGCCATAGGCGCGAGAACGCTATACCGCACCTACCTCACAGTATTTGAGGTCAACGAGGAAGCTCTGGAGACCGGTGAAGCTAAAATTATAGGGGGAGAACCCCAAGAAAACATAAAAATACCGCGTGAGGATTCGAGTATCCTCCCCCTGGACGCAGACAGAAGAAGACTATGCTGCTGCCTACCTCTTCTGCCCGCCGTATTATCCCTTTTATCCTCTGTTTTTCTGGGTATCATAAAATGAGTGAAACCGCAGGCGAAGACATATTAATGAAGAAGTTCCTTCAGTCAATCGAGCTTGAAGCGTCGAAGAGAGGGGATCCACGGAAATCTTTGGCAGGACACCCCCTATATTCCCTATATCCCGGGGAGATGCAGGGTATTTATGATGAATTAAGGGGTGTTGAAGGAGTAATGGGGTTGAAGACTAAGGCGCTGGCGTTGGATTACCACAAGGCCCTATGTCTTAGGCACTACGTGGAGGAATCCCTATCCACCCAGCTACCCCCATCATTCCTCGACCAATTAAACCGCTGCATATTGACAGCAATCGCAGAAGACAAACCGAAAATAACAGGAGACCCCCAGATAAGAGGTTTAATGCGGTTACACAGGAAAACAATATTTTCACCCCAAAAACATTCGACTGATTTTGGGCCCATGCAAAAAATATTCACCCTCCTAGACGAATCAGCAAAGCGAGGAAGAGACGTTCAAGACACGCTCGGCAGGGCTCAGAAAATCATGTCGCAGAAACCCCATCCAAAACTATACGAGGAAAACCGGCTTCTATTCTCAGACGAAAAAATACTCTCCGAGAAACTCCACAAAGCCTACCTAATACATTTGGGTTGGTGGAGGGACCTAAAAAAAAAGACCATAAAACACGCAATCAAACAAGACTACGTTGAAAGCTTTTTAAGATTGAGGGGACTATTCCTAGACCCGCTTGACGTGGGCGGGAGAAACAACCAAACACGCAGTCCCCGGAAACTGAACCCCCCGCTTGCAAGCCTGGTTTTCATTAGAAACCAAAACCTAATCGCCGGCAAAATATATTGCGCCCTAGACGGATCAATTGAGGTTAAAGAAACCCTAACTCAACTGGAGACTCTCCTGCGCACTCAAGCTGAATTAATAAAAAACCACGCTCTAAACACTTTCCTGGGAATCCAGTATTCCCCTGCAGACTATGAAAGACTAGCAGGCCAACCCCGGCTGCTGCTTCCCCTCGTTGAAGCAATAAGATAACCTTATTCTAAAACAAGCACTTTCGTGCCGAAAAGGTTAACCCTCCTCACCATCGGGCGGTCTAAAACAGCTATAACAGCCTCCACGAAATACTTGACCTTAGCGGAAACCAGATGCCCTGTGTAGGATTTGTTGGGTGAGGGGCCGAAGCTTGCGTGAACGTGAACTACTGTGCGTTCATCATCATCTAAGGCTATGTTACCTCCCCCGTCCACCTCCATCTTCCCTTCAAGCTGGGTTTCTACCGGCTCCGGCTCATCCCCCATGCCCCCGGGGTTAATTATCTTAGGATCAACCACCGCCCCAGTCAAAGACACTATGACTCCCCCATCCACCCCGTGTTTTTCGGCTGCAGAACCAATACCCTCAATCAAATCCTCTCCCTCATCCAACCTGATGACAAGAATCCTGCGGCAATCATATAAAGCAGACTCCATAGCTTAACTTATATTGTCTGTGACACTAATTAATTGCTTATGTTAGAGGAGAAATCCTACGTTGAAGCCGCATTATTCGTATCCTCCGACCCGGTTAAAGCAAGCCAAATAGCTAAAACACTTGGGTTGGGAAAAAAAGAGGTTGAAAAATACCTAACGCAGTTGAAGCAGGAGTACCAGGGTAGGGACTCCGCAATCGAGGTCGTGAACACCGGCGTGGCTTGGGTGATGAAACCCAAAAAAATATATGAGGAGAAAATCGTACCCCTAATACCTGAAACCGACCTCAAGAAACCCATGCTAAAGACCCTTGCATTAATAGCCTATGAACAACCCATAAAACAAAGCTACGTAGTTAAGATACGGGGCACACGCGCCTACCAATACATACCTAAACTCGTTGAATTAGGTTTGGTTGAAGCCCGGAAAAAAGGCAACACCAAGATACTTTCCACAACCCCGAAATTCAAGCAATACTTCCGGTTGAAGGAGGGTCAGAAGCTTGTGAAAAATGAGGCGTGAAAAAGCCCTCATCCTGCTGTTTCTCATATTAACCCCCATTGTTTCCTGCGCCGACCTGAAGAAAGCAATCCTGCACATCAGGGTTGAACCGGACGGCGCCCTCATTATTGGTGAAAACCTCACCATAGACTCCAGGGGGTCAGGGGAATATATACTGCGGAAGACCGGTAGGGTAGCTGACTTAATAATCCATGGAAACAAGGAAATACTGCGTCCTGAGGTTTCCACAAGGGAAAACAACATACAAATCACCTGGCCCTTAAACGCCGGCAACAAAACATACACACTAAGGTACCGTCATCTGGAGGGCTTATCCTGCTATGACGACATTTGCATATACAAAACAATTTACCCAAATGTTGGAGACGCCTTTGGGGTGGAAGTAACTTTGCCAGATAGCATGCCTAAGAATGAAACGTATATGGTGCTTCTACCAGAGAAAAACACGACACAACATTTTCCCTCAGAGAAGATGAGGTTAAAGGAAAATAATTTGGTTGGTGGAAAACACGAGCTCATATTTTATTTCCCCCGAACCCTAATGCACCCCCACCCAGAGTTCGCAGAAATATACCACGGTACGGGTAAAACCCTGATACATAACTACATCCGGGGATACGGTAAACCACCTCAGCGGAATCTCTGGCACAATATAATCTGGCCGCTCACAATACTTTTCTGGGTTAGCTCCGTCTTAGGGGTCTTAGGCTCCCGCATCCTGAATAAGGGAAACCCCGAAAAACACCTGCTCGCAAAAAAAATTTTCATGAGCCTATCCCTCCTGCCCTTGGCTGTTGTGCCCGCAGCTTTACCTTTATCCCAACTACTTGGGGTGAGCCCGCCCCCCGAAACAATTTACCTCGTTTATCCCATGCTTTTTCTGGCTGCCTACTTCTCACTGCTAGTCTTTCATTCCAAAAGACGCCCTAAAACGAAACCCTACTTTAAACCCGGGGAAATACCCCATAAACTAAATCCCGCAACAGCCGACGCCCTCCTAACACAAAACCCGCCGACCCCGACTTTGAAGGGTTTATACGCTGAATTACTGCAGCTTGTCCTAAGACGCCGCATAAAATTAGTTGACGGCGGTGGCGGGGAAACACTACTCGAACCCGACAGCCCCCGCCTAAACCAGTTATCCGAAAGCCAAAGGCTCCTACTTCAAAATATGGTTGAAAAACCCGGGCGCAAAAGAACGCGCCTAAAGCACCTACCCACGGATTTAGGGGCGGGATTCCTAAATCAATGGACGAGCACCGCGTCAAAGGAAGCTGACTCCCACGGACTGTTCTCAAAAAAAATAGGGGCCACCCTCTTAATTCTGGGCACAGTAATCCTTGCTTCACTCTCCCTTGCAATAAGTGTTCAAAGCTTTTTCCTTGTTTTACTTGAATCAATCGTCTCTCTCACAGTCTTCTGGGATTACCTGCCCAACCGAAGCCTTAAGGGGATAAGGTATTTCAGATCCTACATGGGTTTGAAGGAAATCATGTCTTCGGAAAAACTCGCTGAAACCCCCCCAAAATACGATGTTCTACTGGATTACCTAAGCCACTCCCTCGTACTCGGAGAATATGATGTGGTGTCTGAGGTATTCGACGAGAAAATACCTCAGGGGGTGTGCGGTCTCTCAGCCAAGTCGACAATAACCCAAATCAAGCCCCGCCTTCAGTGAACTATCAAGTATTTATATTTCCCCTCATCATTGATATGATAATATTTAGGTGAAGGAGAAAACTATGTTTTGGATACTGATTGTTTTGGTTTTAATGGCTTTCTTGGTTGTCATGTTCCTATACAACAGGCTGATAACTCTTAGGGCCCGCGTGGAGAACGCCTGGAGCCAGATAGACGTTCAACTAAAAAGAAGATACAACCTGATACCCAACCTCGTGGACACAGTCAAAGGATACATGGAGCATGAACGCCAGACCCTTGAATCCGTAACCCAAGCCCGGGCCGCCCTAGCCAACGCAGAGGGGGTGAAGGAGACCGCTGAAGCCAACAACATGCTGACTTCCGCCCTTAAATCCCTTTTCGCGGTCTCGGAAAACTACCCCGACCTCAAAGCCAACCAGAATTTCCTGAATCTACAGGAACAACTCACCACCACCGAAAACAAGATAGCCTATGCAAGACAATTCTACAACGACAGCGTGATGACCTACAACATCGCCTGCCAGAAGATACCCACAAACTTTGTGGCAGCGTTATTCAACTTTAAGGAAAAAGAATACTTCGAGGTTGTGGGGGAATCAGAGCGGTCAGTACCGAAAGTGGATTTCAGCGGAGGAAACAGTCAAACCGCCAAAGACAATGCATAAAACCAGTTTTTATGAGCAGACCTCGAAAAACAAGAGATACTCCCAGATCCTCATAATCCTGGTTTTCTGTGTTCTAGTCGTCTTCTCCTATGTTATCGGGCGCGTCTTCAGCCCCGGGTCAACACTGCTTTTCTTGATTTTCGGAACCCTTTTTTCGGTTGGATACATCTGGTACACCTACTACAATTCAGATAAAATCGCGTTATCCTCCGTCTCAGCCTACCCCGCGGAGGGCCCCCAATTCCAGCAGCTTAGAAACGTGGTGGAGGAGATGGCCATAGCAGGCGGAATGCCTAGCCCCCGCGTGTATGTGATGCCCAGCCCCGACTTAAACGCCTTTGCAGCCGGCAGAGACCCGGAACACAGCGTAGTCTGCGTCACAGAAGGATTGATTAAAACCCTAAACCGCCAAGAGCTTCAAGCAGTCATAGCCCATGAGTTAACGCACATAAGAAACTACGACATCCGCTTCGTCACATTAGTGGCGGCGATGGTGGGGTTAGTGTCAATAGTAAGCCAGATGTTTCTCCGAAGCCTATGGTGGGGGAGCCTAACCGGCGGCAGACAAAGCAGGAGCCGGGGAGGGGGAAACCTCGCGTTCCTTGTTTTAGGGGTGTTGCTTGCGGTATTAGCTCCCTTCATAGTTAAACTGGTTCAGCTTGCCATATCCCGCAGGCGAGAGTACATGGCTGATGCAGGCGGTGTTGAATTAACCCGCTACCCCCAAGGCCTAGTCTCAGCGTTACGAAAAATAAAGTCAGGATACAGTGGGGGCCCTAAAACCCGGGGGAATGCGGCGGTCGCCCCGCTTTTCATAGAGGATCCGATTAAAAACCGGTTGATGAGTTTATTCAACACCCACCCCCCCATCGATGAGAGAATCAAGATCCTTGAATCAATGTAGGTGAAACCTTTTTAAGTTTGAAGTATAATATTTGGGACAAGGGGGGAGGATGACTATCTACGTCCTTGGAAGGGTTAATGGGGGGCGTAGGAGTAGGCTCTCCTTCCCCCGCCCAAAGAAATTATTTCCTAACCTCAATAGACTTGTTTTGAATTAATGTCTGGTTTCCGCAGGACACTTCACATACGACTTCATAAGACCCTTCCCTGATTCCTGAGCAGCTTGTGCATGAAGGCAGCTTATACTCAAAAACAACTTCATTCAACCCCGCATTAAGGTCAACATCTTTTTTAAGGTATAGTCTCTCTAGATTAGATTTTCTGTAGGGCTTAATACCGTGTACCCATACTTCACAGCTTGAATTCAGGGGGGAATGTATATTTACACTCATATTCATACGCTCCCTGGAGCGGTAAAGCTCCTTGTTGGTGGTGAAGGACTTGATTGTAAGGGGGGTTGCCACATATTTTTCACCCTGTGGTTGTTGGAGTCCTGATTCCTCGTTTAAACACCCTAATAAAAGAGATAAAATAAGCAGGTAAAAAACTTTTTTCATATTCAATACTTAGTTTTAGGAACCTAAAAAAAACATTTTTGATATTTATTTACGCCCTACCGTATTTATTGCCTTAGAATGATGAAACAAGTTATACCTGCGTTGATAGCCGACAACCAAAAAGACCTATCGGAGATGGTCTGCTCCGTGAAAGACTATGTTTCAAGGATACAACTCGACTTTATGGACGGATTGTTCGTGGAAACCCGCTCCCTAGACTTCGACTTCCGCCTGCCTGAGACTGAGACCGCCTTTGAAGCGCATTTGATGGTGGAAGACCCCCTCTCTTGGGTGGAACAACACGGGCATAAAGTAGATATAATTCTTCCCCACATCGAGGTGTTGAAGCTGGATGAAGACTTCAATGCGTTGAAAAAAATCTGTGACGACAAAAACCTGAAGCTGGGGCTCGTATTATCCCCTCAAACCCCTGCCGAAAAAGCGTACCCCTACATAACCGAATTAAACCAGGTGCTGGTTATGACCGTGATCCCTGGGAAATACGGAGCAAAATACCTGCCTGAAATGCTCGACAAAATAAGGGCTCTAAGGCAAAGATACCCCGACCTTGATCTGGAGGTCGACGGCGGCATGACCTCTGAGACCGCTGGTTCTGCGGTTTCCGCTGGCGCCAACCTAATATGCTCTGGATCCTACATAATGCGCAACCCCCAACCCCCTAAAGCAATAGCCCGGTTGATGGATGCGTTGAATCAGTAAAGCCTGCTTTTATACTGATCCACGGCAAGATAAACCAAAAGCACGCCAACTAAAGTCGCCCCATGACCCTGAACCGGCATATCATGCGTATACAGGTAGACGGCTGTAAGGAAAAACATTAACGCAGAAGCCAGGGTGAAAAGGATTTTTCGGACGTATTTATTCATTGTATCAGGTGGTTTAAGATGTTGTTTTTGTTTTCCATCCACGCATCCCTAGTATCCGTCTTACTGTACCCGGCTATGACCAGGATTTTCTGGCCGTGACTCCACAGATTCTCTCTAACCCAGTAGCCTTCCGCGCCTTCCTGCTCAAGAGCCTTCCGCTGGGAGGCGGATAAGACTTGGGAGGCTATGGATCCAACCCCCTCCGGGGCGCCGTGGCCCCCCAAAATTATTATGTTTTTATCGTATTTCTTGGCGTCGAAGATGTTAGCGTCACAGTATTCCACGGAAACCCCCCGGTCTCTGAGAAACCGGTAGAAGGGCACTGCAAGATCATGGTCCAAGCTGTTTGCCAGCACCACTACCTGAGCGCTTCGCTTGTACGGCTTATCTTTAACTTCCTCTGCTTCATCCACTAACTCCCTTATAATAGCGTTTATGCTGAAGCGAGACACAATAAGGTATTGATCGTCTTCCTTGTGTGTTGAACCCCTCCCCTTCTCGAATTCACATTTAGTGCGGACCCGGCTCCAATCTTCAAGGCCGCTTTCAATCTTTTCCTCAACATGATCCTCAATCCGCTCAACACAATCGTTTGAGATTACTTGTGGGAGCACTTGGCGGGCGGGGTTTTGGGCGTCCGCAAAGTAGTTGCCTCCAATACAAAGTTCATAGACTCGGGTGCACTCATCCGGCGCTTCACTCATAGCGTTAAACCAGTTTTCCGCGGTCCTTAAAGCCCCTCCCTGCCCGGGTTCCCCACAGATCCACATCCTCTGCGGCCCCGAATCAATGGGGCAGGTGTTGAAGTTGTAGTGTAGATGCTGATCCCGGAAGACGTTGTAGGGTATTAAGGCTGGGTGGGTGTCGGTGTTCTTAGTCATATAAGTCAAACACCGTTGTTCGGTTTCCTCCCCGTTTATTTCAGCTGATAGGCTGCAGAGTTTTTGTATGAAATCAACATCCTCGGTGGGGATGCATTTAAGGTATGTGTCCTTCCCCCAGGCTTGTTTCACCGCCTGCTCACATATGTGTTTCTGGGTTTGCGGCCCGAATCCAGAGCATAACCCTATAAGCAGGAGGAAAACAAGGATTTCTTTAGCCATACGTAACCCATTAAGATTAAATCCATTTATATTCCTTGTATCTTTTTCTTAGGGTATGAAACCCCCGTGGCTTAAATCAAGGCCCATACAGGGTCCCTCCCTTTCCACCCACAAAATACTGCGGGATGTTGGTTTAAACACAGTCTGTATCCAGGCGCATTGCCCCAATAAAGACGAGTGCTGGGGGTGTCAAACCGCCACATTCCTTATACTCGGGTCAAAGTGCACGAGATCCTGTCGTTTCTGTAGTGTGGAAACCGCTTCAGCAGGGGAGGTTGTGGATGAAAAGGAGCCTGAAAAAATTGTTGAGGCATCCGGGAGACTTGATTTAAGTTACGTGGTTTTAACAAGCCCTGATAGAGACGACTTAGGGGATTTGGGGGCAGGCCACTACGTATCCTGCATACGGAGGCTGGTGGAGTCGGGGTTTAGGGTTGAGGCTTTGACGCCTGATTTCGCAGGAGATGAGAGATTAGTTGAGCAGGTCGCAGATTCCGGGTTATCCTGTTTCGCCCACAACATAGAGACAGTTAAAAGTATCTCCCCCAAGATAAGGGATGCGCGGGCCTCCTATGAACAGTCCCTTAAAGTATTGTCTCACGCAAAAAAAACGAACCCAAAGTTAGTGACTAAATCAAGCTTGCTCCTTGGTTTAGGGGAGACTCTGGGGGAAGTGGAGGAAGCGATGCGGGATCTTGTTGACTTGGATGTTGACGTATTGGTTTTAGGCCAATACCTTAGGCCAACCACAAATCAGGTTAAGCCACGCAGATACTATAGTCCCCGTGAGTTCGAGGAACTCAGGATGATCGGCTTTGAGCTGGGGTTTAAACACGTGGTATCTAAGCCGTTAGCCCGCACAAGCTATAGGGCGCGTGAAGTCTATGAACTAGTAGCCGGAGAGTTCAAGGGTGTTAGGCAGCTTTAGGTTCTGGACGAACACGTGGGTCACGATCACAAGCTGCCCCCTGCTCGACAGTTGGTTTAAAGCCGCACCCAAAACCTCCCGATGCTGTTCATCCAGGCTTCCGAAGGGTTCATCAAGTATCAACAACCTGACTGGGCTCATAAGATCTATTAGGGACAGCCTGAGGGCGAGGGCTAGCTGAGCCTTCTCCCCCCCGCTTGCCTGGCCCACATCCAAAACCCCCTGCCGGGTTTTGAATTCGATGCGGTAGTCTCCGGTGAAATAAACCTTCAGATACCTTGGGTTCTGGTTGAATGTCTTAAAATAATCTTGGAGCCGGGAATTCAATTGCAAAAGAAACCGGTCCCTTAAGTATTTAACTAATCCATGGTCTCTGTGGAATATGCGTCTGGCCTTCTTCAGGACCTTGTATCTGTTTTCCGCATCCAGTTTATCCTTTTTTAATTGTTTGAGGCGGTTGAGGTTTTCCCTTAACTGTTTCTCCATGTCAATTAGGCTTTTCTCCTCGATGTCGGCGGACTCTTTTTTGCTTTTAAACCTGAAGTAGGCCTGAGTATTCTCCTCAACCAACTGCTTGAATTTGTTTAACTGCGTTTCATCGACTTTAAGGTTTTCGAGTTTTTCTTCCATCTGCCGCCTCTCACGCGACATCCGGGTTTTGGTTTCCACCAAATGTTTTTGCCTCTCACCCAACTTAGTCTTTTCACTTATCTCCCGCTGAATCTGTTTTAACTCCCCCCTCAACTGATTTAATTCCTCTAGTTTCTGCTTGATCTGCCCGTAATCGGATTCACTGAAGTCGTGTTCCCTGATCTTTTGCCTCCTCTGCTCCAAAGTCTTTTTGAGCATAGAAATATTGTTTTTCTTTTTTTCAATAACTTCCCGTAACTGTTTCAACTGACCCTCTAAAGACGCTAAATCCGATAATTGCTTGCTTAATTTAACGTAGGTTTGTTTTTCCTCTTCAACCTGCCTGCCTGCTTTTTCTATCTCAGCATCCATCCGCTTTTTTCCCGCCTCAACCCGTTGTTTCTCCTGCTCAACATGTTCCCGGGTGAGCGGCTGCCTGCATTGCGGGCATACCGCCTTCCCCTGCACCTCAACCAAACCAATGTACTCTTGCTTCAAGGCGTTTTTACGTGTCTTAAGCTCGGTTAAATGTTTCCTGCGGCCTTCAAGTTTCTCGGTGGCGTCTATGAAGCGTTCCTCAAGCCTCCTTCTGTCCGTCAGTTTCTTTTCATAGGTTTTTTCCGTATCCAAAAGGGAATCTAGGTCCTTCTCCTGGCTGATTTTTTTTTCAGTATCCCTCACCTCTTCAACCAGTTTCAGGATGCCCTCGATTTTCTCCCGCTCAGAAAGCTTCTCGGAGATACGGGACTCCGCAACCCTTAGTTTTCCCGCCTCCCTGAGGCTTTTGTCGATGGAGTCGTTTTCAGATTTTATCTGCGCAAGCCTAAGGTTCAATTGACTTAAATTATCCTTGCATTTACTCCTCTCCCTCTGCCTGTCTTCAAGCTCCTTTAAATCTTGTTTATGTTCATCCAACAGTTTTTTGGTTTCCCTGGTTTGGGTTTCAAGCGTCTTCTTCTGCCTGCTTAATTGCTTTAGGCGGGTTTTTTTTTCAACCAATTTTTCTGCGAGGGTTTCCTCTGTTTCCTCGTCGTATCGGTTAAGTTGTTTTTCCAAGACACTGATCTCTCCCTCCAATTTTTTCAATTCCTGCTGGGATTTCGTCCAAACCCGCTCAAGACAATCCAATCCAAACAACCGGTCTAACTCTATCTTACCCTCCCTGCCGGATAACTTATCGAG
>WJJK01000017.1 GCA_014729705.1 Candidatus Altarchaeales archaeon
CTGGACCAGGAGGAAATGCAGGAAAGTCTCGATGACAATCCTGTTTCCGAGTTCGGGCTTAAGAACAGCAATCTGAATGAGTTCTCTTTCTCGGAGGAGAGGGAAGCTGGAGTCGATATCGGCTTCGGTGAATCCATGGACGACCTGGAGCTTCTTTGGTCGAGCTAGGGTGAGATGCTATGCCGATGATGATCGAAAGACCCGTAAAGAAGGTGACTCCTGATGAGCTTCTCCAGATTCTTCTGGGGGCCATGAGGGCTATGCATTGGAACTATTGGACGTCTCATTGGCAGGTGTCTGGTTCGAGTTTTTATGGAGATCATCTAATGTTCTCCAGGATGTATGAAGCCCTTGTGGAGGAGATCGATACCCTGGCGGAGAAAATGGTCGGCACCTTCGGCCCGGATTCCGTTGAAAACACTTCTCAGATGAACTGGGCTAGTAGCTTTCTTCGGAGCTGGTCTGTGTATAAGTGCCCATACTGCAGAGGTCTCCGGAGTGAGAAAGAACTGCAGGGTCTGTTTAAATCCTTCTATGAAAAATTGAAGGAAGGTAACGCACTTAGTCTCGGTATGGATGATTATCTCATGGCAACAGCGAGTTCTCATGAGACGAACATTTACCTGCTCCAGCAGAGAATGCTTAAACAGGAAGCTATTCGGAAAGCTTCTCTGCAGAGAGCGAGAAAAGAAGCTGCTGAAGCAGCTCCTTCTGCCGAAGATTATTTTTTTAGAGATCCGGAAAAAAAAGAAGTTCGGGAATTTCAAGAGTCTGGTCAGAAGGGGAATCTGTCCAAGCAAGAGCAGAGGAAAGGAGCCCCTCCCACCGTCGCTGATATAAAGGAAGAGCCCGGTGGAGAAGAATTTTCTACCCTCAACCGATACGTTATCGATACTGAAGAGCCCACCAATTTGAGCCCAAAGAGAACTCCTTCTCCCAAGTTGGCTTCGTGGGTTTTTCTTGAGGACTGACTTCTAAGTCCTTCCTCAGAAATATTTTTCAATATTTTCCATTGTATAGTAAAATAACAGTATTGGTTTGCAAAGTTCTGCAAATCAATAAGTGAATTGGTCTATTCAGGGAACTGATATGCAAAACCACGATAGGATTCTCCAAACCCTGGATCCAGGGACGAAATTCGTAAAAGTCGAAACTAAAATTGGAGATATACGGTGGAGGGCTCTTCATGAGATTCAGTCTACCGATGTGATTATTTTCCGCAAAAGCGGCGAACCCTATCAGATGGCAAAGAAACCCGGAAGGAAAAGGAAAAAGACAGGTGGCCCTCCTTCTGGTGGAAAGAGGAAGAGCGACAGAGAAAAGAAGTTAGACAACCAATATAAAAAAAGAAAACAGCATCTGAAAAAAAGCCGGTTCCTTAAAACGATCCGGGAGAGTCCTGAGTCGATTACCGTCCTCAAGCATATAATGGAGGGGATCGGTCAGGAAGTTGAGTCCATGTCGTTCGATCGGTCGCTTGCCGAACAAAGAGGTGAACAGACCTCGATGATCTCCAATCGCATTATTCAAGGATACAAGGCGATTGGAGAGGCGTGGCTCAAAAGAAAAGACCAAATCTCTGATGCGGAGCTTGATCTTACAAGCCCAGCTTTCAGGAATCTTCTTCAGCTCATTATCGAAACGATCAAAGAATGTATGTATATCGCTGAAATTCCTCAGGAGGAGATCAAACTCGTTCTCACCAAGACTGCCCAGAAAATGAACACTGAGGCATGGCTTATAAGGGCTCGGAAAAGGATGAGGGGAGAGGACGATGTTGCAGCTGGGTGATATCGTACAGGAAGTTATTCGGTCTGACTCTTCCAAGGAAAACAACGAAGGGCCGAACATCATCGATTTCATTGAGTCCAGATGGGGGCTGAACAAAAACGGTGATCTTAATCTTTTCCCGGTTCAAAAAGTCATCCTAAAAATCTATTATGGGATTCCTCTTGATGAACACCTCAAGGTAATCGAGGTCCGTGACTGGATGGGGAACAAAATCCATACCCTCACGGAAGCCGATTATATCCGTTTTTTGAACGACCAGGAAAGATGTAACGTTAGCGAGGTTCCTGAAGGAGGGTTTCAAGACCTTTGTCTGGCGGTTGGGAGACGTTCTGGGAAAACCCTTATGGCTTCCTGGATTACGGCTTATGAGACAGATAGAATCCTTCAAAAGGACAACCCGCATAACTATTATGGAATTTCACGATCAGACGAGATTAAACTGATCGCTGTCGCAACAGGAAAAGATCAGGCAGCCATTCTCTATAATGCTGTCTCGAGTCATTTCCTGGAGTGTGAAAGATTTTCTCCCTATCGGGCAAACTCCACTCAGAGTAGTGCTAAATTCCAGACCATTGCAGATATTGAACAAAGTGGCCGGTACGGGGAATCCGATCTGGCCAGAGCCAGTATTAATGTGACCTTCTACTCCTGTGTGGCAAAAGGTCTCCGTGGTGGTGGTTGTATTCTTTCAGTGCTCGATGAGATTGCTCACTTTGTGAATAGTGGTCAATCGTCCGCAGAAGAGGTTTATACGGCTATTTCCCCGGCTCGGGCTGCTTTTACGCCTAAGGACCCGGAAAATCGTGCGGAAGCTATAGGACCGTCTGAAGGCCGTATTATTATGATCTCTTCCCCTCTTGGTAAAGAGGGTTTTTTCTATGAAAAATATGCTCAGGGATTTACTCATCAGGGTCTGGGCCGCTTGTGTATTTCAGCCCCGACCTGGGAAGTTAACCCGACGGTTCCCCCGGATGAATTCAAGAGGCATTTCCTATCGGATCCGAAGAAATTCTGGACAGAGTTTGGAGCGAAATTCACAGATCGTCGAAGAGGGTGGATTGATAACGAACAGGATCTATTGGACTGTGTTGATTCTAGCCTTCGTCCGGCGAAAGCTGGGAGGGCTCGAACATCTTATTTCCTGGGGATGGACGTTGGTGTTACTAAGGATGGTGATGGTACCGCTATTGCCATCGGACATATCGACGAGGAAGGGGTCATTGTTCTGGAC
>WJJK01000155.1 GCA_014729705.1 Candidatus Altarchaeales archaeon
TCTACATGGTAGGTGTCCTATTTTTTTCTTAGTTAAGGAGGAGCTGACATGGCCAAAGAAGCCTCTAAAAAATACAATCGCCCCGAGGAAAAAACTCCACCGGATGTCTTTTACATGGGGCAGATCTGGAGAGTTATTGGAAAGAAGGAAGGGACACAGGGGGAACCTTGGCTACACCTAAAGAGAGGATTCTTTACAGCGATGGTAAAACAATACGAGGTTAAGCAAACCTACAATTAAGCAAGGGAATAGAGATCTAACCGAGGCTTATAGTTCAATCTACCTTTGTGGCGGTGTCACACCAGATATGGTATTTCCCTGTTTTTCGGTTAAGTTTCATTCTCCCTTTCGCTGTCAACGTGTCCTCCAGCTTGAGGGGCGGATTAGTAATCTGGGAACATCTTCCCAGCACCATGTACTCATTACCGTCATATTGCATTTCTACTCGGAAGTTGGTGTCGTTCCAGACATATAAAACGGTAACGTTACCGGTAATTTCAACCTGTTCTTCGTTAAGCATGTTTATCTCTCGTATGTTTTCTGCCCGGATCGAGGACCGTATGGTTGATCATACCAACCCCTCCTTACAATGAGGCCCTTATTGTACTATTACCGTGGGTAACAGTGTCGGAAGGACCAGAACCACCAGCCGACACATCAATGTGAATTTCGTACACTGTCATGCTGTTTTTCAGGTTCCCGGAAGCGGCCCCTACTGTCAGTGCTGATGACATCAGAAATACCGGGGTCGTACTCGAAGTTGTCAAACTTGCTCCCGTTACATAAACTCCTGCTGCAACATCGAAAAGTCGAGCGCGCCCAGTGACAGCCCCGCTCGAAACGCTTAAAACGGTTGAGAAATAAATATTTTGTGCTCCTGTATATAGATTCGGGTCATACCCAAATTGAGCCACCGTATAGAGACTGGGATAAGCTCCTGTAACCGGATAGCCAACACTTTTTTCCTGGACAACGGTCTGACCCTTATCAGCCGTATATTCCAAACGCCCTGCGGTATCCGTCAGGGACCCCTCAAAAGTGGTTCCTTCCATGTAACAGGTACTATTAGGAAGGTCGTTTTCGAGTGTAACACTGCCCCCAAGCCTGCACCCATACAGGTCAAAAATTGAGGCCCCGTCCGCTGTAAAAGTAGAGCGAGTCTGCGTTTGGAGAGCATACATGTAGGAACCGACATCTCGGCCCCCAGTGAGGGTGGCTCCCGAAAGAACTAGTTGGGCTGGGTTACTTGTGGCAAGAGTGACAGCGTTACCGGCTACTCCTCCAGGAACAGCTGTCAATGTCACTACAGGGGAAGAACTCGAAGCAGTTACGATCCCAGTAAAAGAGTTCAAGGCATCATTTATCGCCGCCGCAATCTCATCGGCTACAACAGTGGCCCCCACGTTAAAATCATCACTACCTGGAGTCCTCGTTCCTGCAACACCTGTTAAGACAGTTCCACTAATTGTCAGAGTGTCCCCAGCTATGGGAGCCCCAACGGTTACCGTCCCGGTAGCATTAGGGGCGTCATTTAATTGTAAAATATACCCGAAAACGGTCCCCAGAGACCATTGAAGCGCCGCTTCTACAAACAAATGAGTGCGTCCAAAGCTACAATGTTCACTTTCTATCCCGTAATTCCCATAAGAGGGTTCTATTTCAGTACTGTCATAGGTGGGATACAGCCCATTCCAAGAACAATGATTGAAATCGATTTCGGAAACATTGAAAAGGACGGTGTTGTAGGCATGTGCCTGGGAGTAATAGACGTTGACGACGTTGGCTCGATTTGCCCAGAGACCGCTGTAGAGAAAACACTGATTCAGTGTCAGCCCTAAATCTAGAAAGTTTGAGTTAACATCAACTCCGGCAACTGCAATACTGGGGGTTCCTAAAAACCCTCTGTATGTGCACGTAATATTGTTAATGGAGACCTTAGTAGGATACCCGGACCCGGAATCAGAAACCAAACCACTGTAAGCTGCGTACCAGGGGTCAGACCCACTGGGGTCATTAATATTAAATCCCGTGTAGGAAACCCCTTCAAACAGAGCCTGGGCAGAAGCAAGAGTTGCCTCTGTAATGATGATTGCAGGACCCGCTGTTTTGGGCCTGATGAAAACACCACCATCATCGAAGGGATTCGTAGCCCCGGTAATCCCAGATAAGTGTACATTCTCCCTGCGGATGTAGACGTGCTCCTCATACAACCCCGGGTAGATCATAACTACGCCGCCACCGGCATTTACGATAGCATCGACACCACCCTGAATCGTCAAAAAAGCCGTCGTCAGATCGTTGTCATCCACTGCGTCGGAAGACGTCGGATCGACTCGGGCCATCGCGGTCGAAGTGGGGGGAGGGAAGATTTTTTCCGGCGTCCCACTCGTTCCTGGGCGATAGTATAGATCATTTTGATCAAGACCAGCCGTTCCATCTGAAACAAATAAAGCACCTTGAGTGGCCCCTGTACTAGGAGCTGCCGCCTCATCCAGGATTAATCCGGTTGGATCAATAAGACCTGTAACAGTAAGTTTACCGGTGATCGTCGTGTCACCGGTAATATCAATGATACCGTCAGGCCCAGTACCGGTACCGGAACCAGCAATCAGGCGGACATCACCGCCATCTCCGTCGACAGTTCCTCCAGCGCCTCCTCGGAGCTGGACAACACCGCCAGCACCATCCCCAGAACCCCCCACTCCTCCATCAAAGATTAAGGCACCACCAGAATTACTACCGGATCCACCGGTACCACCACGGATAAGAACCTCACCTCCGAGGTTTGCATTACCGTCTCCAGCAAGAACGGAGATCGGACCACCCTCACCACCTCCGGCTCCATCACCCGCTGAAACAACAATGGCGCCACCATCATCAGCTCCAGTGATGTTCGGTGTCGTAATATTAAGAGCGGTGGCTTCTGGGGCAGTAATCTCATCCCCGCTTGAGACGACGATATCTGAA
>WJJK01000156.1 GCA_014729705.1 Candidatus Altarchaeales archaeon
ATCCATGCCTGTTTTACCTATAGTAAGTATCACTGCAAACAACATGCCTGAAGGAAAAAAGGGGATGATCTATTCGGCTGCCCCAATAAAGATTATTAATATGTGCATCAAAAAAATTCGGTGGTATGGCATCACGTTGGGAGTAGGCCCCCTTGAGAAAGTTTTGTATTCTTTTTTCTTGAGGAAGTTTTTGTAAAATGAGAGTAGGTGGCTTGCAAAAAGAGCGGCAACTGGCAGAATCATTGCCCAAAGAAAGCCTAGAATGTCTGTATCGCGTAGGAATAACGCCACCAAGAAGATCAGGTGTACGGTCATAAACATTCCAAAATGCACGGTGAAAAAGGGGGGGGGTGAAAAGGCTTCTCATGATTTTCGCAGGATTTTGTTTTCCAGAACCCTTTAGCTCACATACTAGGCTAACTATCAACCTAAGTATTGCGAAAAAGCCGATGACTGCTGATTCAGCCCAGTAAACTAGGATTAACGCCTTAGGATCCACTCCAGAAGTTACTATGAGGGTAAGCACCAGGATGTTTGATAAGATAAGGATTGTCTCAGAGGAAGTGAATCTCAGTCTTCTCATTTTTGTTTATCTTTACTTTCCCTTTGGATAGTTCCCTGTTATTTATTAGCCTGTCGTTATATTATTGCACTTTTCCGCGCACCTGAAATGGACTTTAATTTGACTTCCGAATACACGCCGCAGGGTGATCAGCCTAAGGCTATCGGGGATTTAGTGGAGGGTTTAGCCGAGGGATTGGATCATCAAACGCTTTTAGGGGTAACAGGATCCGGTAAAACCTATACCATGGCTGAGGTGGTGGAGCAGGTGAACCGACCCACCCTCGTGATGGCGCCCAACAAAACTTTAGCGGCGCAGTTATACGGTGAATTCAAGCAGTTTTTCCCTGAAAACGCGGTGGAGTACTTCGTCAGCTACTACGATTACTATCAACCTGAAGCCTACCTCCCCTCCTCAGACACCTACATAGCGAAAGACGCGGATATTAACCAGGAGATCGAGAAACTCAGGCACTCCACCACGCGAAGCCTGCTTGACCGCAGAGACGTGTTGGTGGTTGCAACGGTATCATGTATATATGGGCTGGGGGACCCCAACGAGTATAAGGGCTCCACCCTCAAAGTTAGTGTAGGCGATGACTTATCCCGCAGGCAGCTTCTCAGGTCCCTCATCGACCTGCAGTATGAGCGAAACGACGTCGACCCTCGGGAGGGGTGTTTCCGCGTTAGAGGCGGCGTGGTTGACGTCCACCCCCCCTATGAGAACCAGCTTATCCGAATCCGCCTGGCTTCGAAGGTTGTGGACATACAGCTTGTGAACTACGTGACCGGCGAGGTTAGGCGTGGATGGGAGTCCACCACCATCTACCCCGCAGTCCACTACATGCTCTCTGAGGAGCGTAAAACAGACGCCTTAGACGCTATACGGGAGGAACTCAACGAGAGGGTGCAGCAGTTGAAGTCGGAGGGGAAGCTTTTGGAGGCTAACCGTTTGACTCAACGCACCAACTACGACCTTGAATTGATTGAGGAGCTTGGATACTGCACTGGAATAGAGAACTACAGCCGACACCTTGAGATGCGGGAACCCGGGGAACCCCCCTACACTCTCCTTGATTTCATGCCAGGGGATTTCCTGTTGTTTATTGACGAATCCCATATAACCGTGCCCCAGATAAGGGGTATGTATGCGGGGGATGCCAGTCGAAAGGAGACTTTAGTTGACTACGGATTCCGCCTGCCTTCCGCTAAAGACAACAGGCCCCTTAAGTTCGAGGAGTTTTGGGGTAGGGTGAATCAGACGGTATACGTCTCCGCCACCCCCGGATCCTTTGAACGCAGGGAAAGCAGCAAAATAACCGAGCAGATAATCCGCCCCACGGGGTTGGTGGATCCTAAAGTCGCAGTCAGGGAGACTGAGAACCAGATCGATGATTTGCTGGATGAAATCCAGAAACGCGTATCACAAAATGAGAGGGTTTTGGTCACGACGCTCACTAAACGCATGAGCGAGGATTTGGCTGAGTATTTATCTGAAAAAAAAATCAGGGTGAGATACCTCCACTCCGAAATCGACACCCTCGAGCGGGTTGACATACTCCGGGAGCTTAGGTTAGGCGAATACGATGTTTTGGTTGGCGTGAATCTTTTGCGTGAGGGGCTTGATTTGCCTGAGGTATCTTTGGTTGCGATTATGGACGCCGATAAGGAGGGCTTCCTCCGTTCCGAGACGAGCTTGATTCAGACTATCGGCCGGTGCAGCAGGAACGTCGAAGGTCAAGTGGTTTTGTACGCTGACCATGTGACGCGCTCCATGAAGGCTGCGATGGATGAGACCGCTCGAAGACGCAGGATACAGCTTAAACACAATAAAATGCATGGGGTAACCCCGAAATCGATTCGAACCCAGGTACACAAGAAAATCGCGAAAGAAGGCGGTAAACGCGCGTTAAGGAGGAGAGTCGCCTCTAAAAAAGAATCCAGGGACGAGCTTGAACGCCGGATGAAGCAGGCGGCCGCTGAACTTGATTTCGAGACTGCCATAAGAATCAGGGAAATGATCCGGGAGAGGGAGAAATGACTAAAGATTACATAGAGGTTAAGGGGGCGAGGGAGCATAACCTGAAAAACATAGATCTCAGGATTCCCCGGGATAAGCTGGTGGTTGTCACCGGGTTGTCTGGCTCCGGTAAGTCGTCTCTGGCCTTCGACACACTCTACTCCGAGGGTCAGAGGAGGTATGTGGAAAGCCTTTCAGCCTACGCGCGGCAGTTCCTTGAGCAGATGGATAAACCCGACGTAGACTACATCGAGGGGTTGTCGCCTGCAGTCAGCATCGAGCAGAAGACTACAAGCAAAAACCCTCGCTCAACGGTTGGAACGGTGACAGAGATATATGATTACCTTAGGTTGTTGTATGCCCGCATAGGCACGCCCCACTGCCCCTCCTGTGGGAAGAAAATCAGCTACCAAAGCAAAACCCAGATTACCCAGCAGATACTGGCACTGCCTCTGGATGATCCCGTATACGTGTTGTCGCCTGTGGTGCGGGACCGTAAAGGCGAGTACCACACCCAAACCAGAAACTGGGTGGCGGACGGATACACTCAGGCTAAAATCGACGGACGGATTTCGGATCTAGAAGACGACATCCGATTGGATAAACACAAGAAACACAACATAAGCTTGGTTATCGACTGCTTTAAGCCTTCCAGGGAGGAGATTGAGAGGCTTGCGGAGGACGTTGAATCCGCCTTGGAGTTATCGGAGGGCTTGGTGGAGGTCTGGGTTGAAGGCGGCGAGGGCATGATATTCAGCCAACACATGGCGTGTCCGGACTGCGGGTTGAGTGTGGGCGAGCTTGAGCCCCGCAACTTCAGCTTCAACAACCCCCACGGCGCCTGCATAGACTGCCACGGCTTAGGCTCTAAACTAGAATTCGACGAGGACTTGATTTTGCCTGATAAAACACGGAGCATAAGGGGCGGGGCGTTGGCTACGTATCAAAGCAAGGGCGACACCTATTACATGAATCTTTTGGAGTCTGTCGCAGAGCACTTCGGCTTCGACTTGGACCTTCCCTTCCAAGAT
>WJJK01000157.1 GCA_014729705.1 Candidatus Altarchaeales archaeon
GTAATATAGAAATCGTTTCTATTTCTGGAGGTGATTAAAATTCTAACGCAGGCCCCTACTTATGTTTTGGGGAAAAAGATCCCGGAGTCTTTCTGTAAAAAACTCTACCTGTTCGATTTGAAATCCTTCTAGATAAATCTCGAGCATAGTCCCAAAGGTTCCCTCTCCAAGGAAAAGATTTCTGATGAGAGAGGGGGTGATCTCTAAGTCATCCGGGCATCTGGTCGACCAATCCAACCACGTGACCTACCTCGCGACAAGCCCGAGGCTTCTTGGGAACCGGTTTAGGTTCCCCGGGCCCCTGGGGGCTGAAGGATCCAAAGAATCCGGTTGCGTTTCCAAATAAAAGACGGAGATAGGATCTTTAGCGAAGATTAACTAGATCTCCTATTTCCTCCCCTGATAGGGGACCTGTTCCCCTTGATGGCACCTTTATTTACACAGGCAGAGATAATCTCATGGATCTAACTCCTCTTCACGGACTCCCCAAAATAAAAGAGATGTGGGGATATGATCATGCCCCGAATGTATTTAATAAGGTGGACAAGCAATGGCAGGAAATCACGGGAGACGGTTCCTTCGTGTCAGGTCTCCTGAGACTTGTGTCCAACTATAAAGGGAAAGGAAAATTTAGCCGAGGTCCTGATAGTTGGATATCTCTTGATACGGTCTCTGTTGGAATCGTCCACTGGTGGGCAGATACAATCCCCCCTCTCTTTAAAAGGTTTGCTCTTGAGAAGCCTGACTTAGCTGAATGGGCCTGGGGAAAGGAAGCCTCTGAGGCCATGAAAGACACCAAGTTCCTTGAGAAACACCTGAATGCGAAGAGGGGTAAGTTCCCTCACAATAAAAAATTCGACTGGCTCCTGTCAGGGTGGTACGAGATTGCTCGGCATCCAGAGATTATTGAGATTTGTGCAGACCATTGGTTACAATCTTATGTCCCCCCGAGCGGTAGAGTCATGAAAAAATACGGGTGGAGGAGAAGCTATACGAAGGCTGGTCTGATCCGTATCACGAACTCTCGTGGTGCCGGTGGTATGTCCTCGATGGTCAAACGGGCCGTCAGAGAACTCGATACGAAATCTGAAAGGAAAGTCCTTCCTTACATTTTCGAAGAACTTTACAAGAAACCAAGACGGTGGGAAAAAATAACCACGTGGCCTCAATTCAAAGAGCCTTTCGAGAAGGGGGGTGAGACCCTTTTGGTAGCTAACAGGCTTGATTTTGTTTCGGCTCCCATTATCCGGGTGGATGGCTCTACCCCCAGATTTGTTTCTGAGGGCAATCTTCTTACCTGTCGTGATCAATAAATATGCTATTCTCTCCTCTGTTAGAGGATTGAAGAAGATTTTCCTGAGGTCCGTTATGACTCCGCAGGTTATCGCTGAAAATAGAGAGTTTCTCCGCATGAAAAACGCGCAGGAAGAAAAAAAGTCTCCCGAGAAAGCAGGAGGAGAAGACGCCTCGAAGTTGAGGAAACTTATTAAGGCCGTCCAGGAACTCAAGATTCCGACCCATAATTCTACCCTGAACAGGGCGGTTCAGAAGCTTCAGCGCTCTATGGTGAGTCATAAGAGTTCTCCTCGTAAAATGCGGGAAGCTCTTCTGGAGCTTATCGAAACCTGGAAAAAAGTCAACGTCGTCGACAAAACTGCCCTTGAAAGAAAGAAAAAAGGGAAAGGAAAAGATAAAGACGAGAAAAAGTCTGATAAAGGCGACGAAAAAAAGGAAAAGGAGAAGGAAGAGAAACCTAACAAGAAGACAGCTTCCACTGAGTTGGTTGAAGGTCTCATACATTTGGCCAATAATAATCCGGATATGAGAACGGATCTTCTTGAAATTCTGCGCCCGGTTTCCCCTTCGAGTTCCCTTGATTCTACGATTATCCGTTTTGCTTATGAGAATCCCCAGGTCAGGAGACCAATTCTCACGATCCTCGAAACTAATTATGAAGAGTTCTCAGGGAATGTAAGGACGGCATCCGAGAAAGATGCCACCACTTTCTTGAAACTCCGCCTTGCCGCGGAGATGATTACACATCTGCGGGAAGATTTTGAGAGGCTTCTCAACATCGTATCTCCCCCTGAGGTGTCCCTCGAGTCCCGTATCGTCAGATACGCTTATGAAAACCCAGCGATTCGGGTTCCTCTCTTGGACGTTCTTGAGTTAGCTGCGCAGGAAGAGAAATTCGAGAGTCGCCTAGCCTCCGATGTGAATAGTCGGATAATCAGTCGACTAATCCGGGTTGCGTATACTAGCCCTGATAGGATCTATTTTCTGCCACTGATTATGGATCTTTGTAGGGATTCTTCTGGGGTCTTTGCAAAATTTGCAGCAGATCCGGCAC
>WJJK01000158.1 GCA_014729705.1 Candidatus Altarchaeales archaeon
GAACCAGAGCCCCCAGGACCGTCGTAGGCGAGGTCTAAAGTCAACCCTAGCGCAGGTACTAGCTCGTCGATGGCGTCCTGCACGTTCTCTGAGGTGAGCCCTGAGGTGGTGTTATCGTAATAGATCGTATCACCCTTGATAACCGCCGTCCGTGCCGTCAAGGTTCCGGTGATATTTACGGCCTCATAGACAACCGAACCAAGATCCAACCTGGAAGTCCCACTGATTCCTGTTGTGTCGTAATTGATGTCCCCAAGGATACGACACCAGAGAAGAAGAACCGCCATGTTCGAGCCATGGACATCACCAAGAGGGTGGATGTCTACGGCATTCGTAATGCCATTACACTTGACCTCAGTCCTCTCCATCACAAGACTGTCAATGGAGGACTTCAAACCAAAAGAGCTGGCATTATTGAGGTTGGACTCGATGAAACAGTTGACGAACCGAGCCGTACCATTTGGCAGATTCGAAGTTCCGAGTTCAACCCCACAGGGACCAAGGAAAGTGCATCGTTCGAAATAACTATCCGAAGCATCGACGGCATCTGATTCCTGATAGAATCCGACTCTCTCTGTGTCCGTAGTCTCATTCGTGAACAAGCAGTCACGGCCGATGAACGTACCCTTGTCCTGATAAACTGCCGCTCCCTGGGTTCCCGAAGAACCGGTAACGACAACAGAGCAACGGTCCATTACAAGAGTACCGAGACCCGTTTTATAAATAACCGGGTCGGTAGTCCCAAAGTTGGTCTCAAAAGTCAGGCCGGAAACCAGACAGAAATCACCCACATTGGTGAAATCTGCATCATGTTTGGCCACCGTCCGGACAACAATGGTTTCCTCTTCGGACTTATGCCCACTGACGCTTAGACCAACAAGGTGGACATGAGGCTCCAAATCCAGATCCTCTACGTAGAGACCCGGGTGGATCTTGATCACGTAGGGGTTGGTTTCACTTGGGGACGGAGTTGCATTCGACGCCGCCACGATCGCAGAATTGATGCTGCTATAGTCGGCGTTAGCTTCCGCGATGTCCGGATCATTCTGGGTATTCGAACTATCCAGACCACGATTTGCATCGACAAAGAAAGTCCTACCAGAGGTAGAGACCCTAGCGATGAAATCCTGCAACGTCTGCATGTTCCAGTTCTGGTCATTAGCCCAGCCTTCTGCTGAGGCATCGACAGGAACAACAGCCGTCTGGTCTCTTCTTTCACCGGCCCCAATAAGTTTCAAATCTGCAAACTTCGTCAAATAACGAAGCCTGACAAACTGTGTGCTCTCCGTTGGGAGACCAGCATCGACCACAAGACGGATAACATACGGACCCTCATGGTCAACCGTAAAATCCGTCGACTGAGCCGTAGAAGCAGTGAGGACCGCAGAAGAAGGGTTACCCGCCTCATCCTCAGGAGCGAACGTTATCGTCCACGCATAAGTCGTATGTGTGTCGACTGAGGTAAGGGTGACAACGTCCCCCTCACGCAAATCATCCCGACTCACATTCTGCAACGTCGGCTTCGAAGGTATCGCACTCTGAATTTGGGCTGCCATCCCTTACCTCTCAATATCCGTTTTTCACTCGAGGAAAGACGAAATGAAATTTTGCCCTGATCCCCTACCTAAAGGGTAATGATAGAAGGATTAAAGAATGAAAAAGGAAGAGACATCCTCACCAGTAACCGTTTTGGGAGTCAGAACCCCTAAACGATCCACCGTCACGGTATAACTCTGACCAGTTAAAACTGCCGGCATCCGATCCTTCACCCGAAGGATTGAAGGAGAAATACGGACTTTATGGTACGAACCAAGACCACTGCTACCAATCGGTCCCCCATCAGGGCCTAGAAGGAAACTCAATCGGTACGTCCCTAAATTCGGACCTTCTGTAAACTCGAGAACTTCACCCTCTACGGCTGAAGAAAAATCTTGGGAGGAGTCTTCAATTACACTTCCAGATACGGTCGCAGTACCTGTCAAACCTGTTGGGCTCGTCGTATAAGACCTCGCCGTAC
>WJJK01000159.1 GCA_014729705.1 Candidatus Altarchaeales archaeon
ATCGGGATCTTCATTTTAACTTTTTTCGAGTCCCCGTATTCGGTTTCAACGTCGACGTTGGGGAAGCGGGCGGATTCGGGGGAGGGGTCCACGTCATCAGGCAGCCCTCTCGCACCCACCGCATATCCTTGTATGTTCAGGTGGCTGTAGTCTAGGGGGTAGTTTTTGTCGGCTCCGGCAGTGATTTTCCCGAAGGGTCCGGGGTATAATACCTCCCGCCCCCTGAAGGAGGCGAGCCATACGTCACATCCACCCTGGCATCCGTCAAGGCAGTCGGCGCAGAGGCCAGACATCGGCACCACACTCCTTGACCTGTTGTAGGTTCCGGTTGCAGCGTTAGAGTTCGGTTTTCTCAGATTCATTTTTTCTTCTCCTCATCTTTTATCCACTAAACTAAAGAAGAGAAAAATAAAAGCGGTTGGTTCAATAAATAAATCAAAACAATAATTGAAGTTTATAAAAGAATCCTGAAAGCATTTTAACTAGTAAAACACTTAGTTTTCAGTCATGTCCTACACAACCAATGAACGCCGACTCCTAAGCCTCCTGCTTGAGGATGCGCGCTCAACCGACGTGGAGATCTCAAAGAAACTGAGGATCAGCCCCCAGGCGGTGGGGAAGATAAGGCGTAAATTGGAGGAGGAGGGAGTGATACAGGGATACACCACCCGCTTGGACTATAAAAAACTGGGTATAAACGTGTTTGCGGTTGCGCTTTTCCGAATACAACCTGAGAAGTGGACGCACATCACAGAAAAAGACCTAAGGTCAAGGGTTAGGGGACCCCACATAATCAATTTCTACCGGCTCACTGAAGGCGACGTAACCCACATAGTCTTGTATGGATTCAGAAGCCTTGAGGATTTAGACCAATACTTCCACATACTGCAGACCGAGCGCGGCCATATAAGCCAGATCAGAAGATTATATGTTTTCTCCTCAGACAGCCTGGTTAAGGAGTCGCCTAAGGAATTATTCGCTAAGATACTGGATGAATGGGGGCATGAAAAGCCCCCCAGACCTCACCGGCCATTGGATGACGCGGATTAGATGACGAGCCTATCGTATTCCTCGACCTCGTCCCATGTGATCGCGCAGCCAGATAATTTTAGGGCGGATACTGCTGCCAAGAAAACCTTCTTTTCAGTGTACCCAACGTGTTTAGGGAAAAACCCGTGTTCATAAGCCAAAGCCAGTATTTCGGTTGAGCGCAGGATAGGCACACGTGAAACCCTGTTCTGAAACCGTTTTAGAGCTTTCTGATCTGCTGAAACCTTCTTATGGTTTCTATGCTCTAACACGTTGCGCAACGTATCGGGGTCTTCAAGAAGAAGCCTCATCGTTCGCTCGTCAATCAAAAACGCGGAGGCTTTCTTCTGCTCGCATAACACGAACGCCTCCGCCTCCGCAGGGTGTATGATCTTAAGCTTCTTGCCTGAAACAGAATATATGCTATTGGACATATCCATAATCTCGTTGACACGTTTTGCGTCAACCTCTTCCACGGAAAGTATTTGGGAGTCGAACAGGTTTTTAATCCGATATGCCTCGTATCTGAATCGTCTGCCTGATAGGGGTTTGGTTACCACCTCCCCATAGACCCTTGGAGTCACCGCAACGTGTTTGTCCAGGTAATCGAATACGGGACATAGACAGTTCATTGCAAGGGAAATCAGGCTGGATGAATCTGCCACAATCATTTTTAGCTTGATGTTGGGTTTTTAAATAATACTATCCTTATGTTTTAGACCTTTATATAAAAACCATTTTATTATGGGGTGAAGTTGTATGAGCATACCTGTTAAGATTGAGAACATGGTTTCCGCCATCACATTGGATCAGGAAATCGATTTGCCGAAATTCGTGAAGAAGGTTAAGGGCGTTGAATATAATCCCAATAAATTCCCGGGAGCTATTTTCCGGGTGCGCGAGCCCAAGCTTGCGATGCTGATTTTCTCCTCAGGGAAAGTCATCTGCACAGGCGCTAGAAGCAAAAAAGACATTTCAGCCGCAGTAGACCACCTTAAAAAGAAACTTAAGGAGGGTGGCGTGAAAATAAAGAAGGAGCCTATTGTTGAGGTTCAAAACATTGTCGCCTCATCTGATGTGGGCATGAAAGTCAACCTAGACACTATCGCGATGCAGTGTTGGAACACGGAGTATGAACCTGAACAGTTCCCGGGATTGGTTTACCGCCTTGATGACCCTAAGACGGTTATGCTGATTTTCCGCTCAGGGAGGATGATTATCACTGGCGCCAAGGACCCGAAAAACATCAAGCAGGCAGCCGAGAAAACCAGGGAAATGATCCAAAGCTATGATGCGGTGATAGAATAAAAATGTTTCACGAAGA
>WJJK01000160.1 GCA_014729705.1 Candidatus Altarchaeales archaeon
GGATACTGATACCCCATTCCGATGACCTGTTCCATTTCCGGAATTCCGGATTTTACCATTTCCGGAATTCCGGAAATTTTGATTAAACAGTAGAAATCGAATTTTATTCGGTTGCCTAAGGTGTACCCCCGATCATTTTCGAACCCTTGGAGAAGAGGATTCGGCAAATCGGCAAAATTTCGACCAGATGTTCGGCAAAGTGCCCCTACCCCTACCGTGCTAGGTTCGTTTCCGAACGAAGTTTTTTTGCCCCAACGCAAAAAAGATCCCCCCAGCCTGAGCCGGGGGGATCTTACCGTACTAGGTTCGTTTCCGAACGGGATTATTTGGTGTCGGGGCATGAAAAAACGGTGCACTGCCGATCTATGACTAGGGATCCACACCTTGATGTGGATCCTTACCGTGCTTGGTTCGTTTCCGAACAGGAAAAACGACCCGATCAGCGCATCCCCTCTGTCAGCGATGGAAAGACAGATGGGCCTCTTCTTCCCGTTCATAGATATAATCCTCGAGGGTGAGGACCCAGACCTGGTTGAGTGGGGCTCCATAGAACCGATGGCGACGGTTTTCGTTCGCGAGGGCCGCCTCCCTGTCCGCTGTTTCCCGGGAAAAATAAACCGTGTCGTCATAGTTCCCGTATTTGGTGCGGAGAACAAAACATTCCGCGAAATTTGCCTCGATTTCTCCCACGCCTCCCCGCAGGAGGGCCCGGAACAGGGCTTTGAGACTATCCGGGTCCTGTGCGGAGGCTCTTTTCAGGAGGTCTTCGATGGTTGGTTCACTCATTGTGCCCTCTAGTACCTGTGCCACATCTCGTGGAGCATCGTATCATTGATGATGGGGAGGGTTTCTCGGACCTCATCGGGTGCCCGAGGCCACCAGTTCTCCCCCTCGTCTCGGTGGAACTCCTCATCACTTCCGTGAGGGGAGGGGATGAGATCGAAAGCCGGGATGTCGACATTGGAGCCGTCGAGCATGGAGAGGATCGAAAAAGCGACTCCGTTACATTTTTCGAGATCGGTTCTTCCTGGAACCCGAGCCCAATAGGCGGCGATACTGGCCACCTGTCTCATGAAGATTTCCCGGCACTCTTCTACGGTCATTTCCCTTGGTTCACCCACGTCGAAACCCCAGTGCTTCCATTTCGTCGTAAGCTCCGTTCCAGGAGCGTGCGATCCAGGAGCTGTTCCCGTTCCTTTCGACCCAGACGCCCCTGCTCCGCCATGTTTTGGCTTCTCCGGAGAGAGGGCCGCCGTTATGCCAGAACAGGGTGGCTTCGAATCCTGCGGCGGTCTTCCACTTCGTGTGTCTCTTTTTGGTTTTCATAGCGTCCTCTTGATGCTATCGGCGGCGGATTCGGCCAATCGCCCCACTTCTTCCGGGAGACCTTCGGTTTCCTCGCCTTGTGGGTGCCTGATCAGGATTTTTTGGTGGTAGACCCCTTCTATCAGGCCGTGTCCCTCTTCGATTTTTTCCATGGCATGGGGATAATCCCTGGCCCGGACTCGGACCGTTCGACGAGTGAGGGCCCATTCGATGACTTCGTGGAATTCTTCTTTCATGTTTATTTCTCCATAGTTACGGGATTTGCCTACATAGGCCTACATCCAGACCCCGAAAAAGGCTTATTTTTGGGGGAACTCTTTTTTTGGGGGAGATTCGGATTTCCTTTAATGGTGTAGAAACCCGAATTTTAGTGGTTTGTGTTTCCCCTAGGGGGAGATCCTATCCGAAACCCTTAAAACTGAAGTCTGTAAGTAGGTGGATATCCTACCTATAGGCCCCCTTTTTTTTATGAGAGATGAGTATGCCGCAGACAGGACTTGAACCTGCACGCTCGATTTATGTGAAAACGACGAGCTAGTAAGCCTATTAAGCAAACCTGTGTCTTCCTTTTCCACCACTGCGGCGAAATATATTTTAATCCAACTTCTGTACGGAAGTGACGGAACCCCCGTCCCGTTCCACCTCTGCGATCTTCTGAAGGACTTCCTGCTTCCCCATGGCCCAGATCTGATACTGTTTCCCGTTGAGGGACCAGTAGATCATCCACTCGATATTGGGGTCTGGGTCGATATTATGTAGACGGCTCATTTTTCCTCCTTGGGGTCCGTGTGTCGGCGTATGGTAGCCTTTTCGTTTCATCAGGCCTTCTCCAAATAAAAATAATCCTCGGAAAGAACCTCTTTGGGCTCGCCCTCCAGGGCAAGAACAAGTTTTACCTCGACGGTCTTGTCCAGGTCCCCGCCGTATCCGTATTCGGTTGCTTCCTTGACCTCGACCCGGAGGCTTTTGACGATTTCGATTACTTCTTCTCTGGTCATCCGTAGGCCTCCTCCAGGTTTTCCTTGAATTCCCCGCTAACCTCGACCTCGTAATTATCGGGATCCTGGATGTGTTTCGTGATATTTTCCTGAACGTAGGCCCGAAGTTTTTCCTCCCC
>WJJK01000161.1 GCA_014729705.1 Candidatus Altarchaeales archaeon
ACCCAGTTCCCCCAATTCCTTTTCCACTATCTCCACGCCCTTTTTATGGGATATCAGGCCCGCGTATTCAGGGGATACGATTACTTTTTTAGCGCCTGAACCGAGGTCTGCTTTATCAATCAACCGGGTTAGGAGGGAGCTTTTCTTTTCGCTAGGCATTTTATTGATTTCTATGGCGGCTTGTTTGAAGACGTCGGATATTATTTCTGATTGGGTTTGTATTACCTCGGCTTTGGATTGTACGTTAGCTTCGCCTATGATTTCTTTCTCCAATAGAAGGGCGCGGGTCATACCCTCCTTCAGCGTTTTTTTGTGCACTGCTTCAAGTTCCTTCTCATACCCGCTTCTTATCTGGCTCGCCTTTAACTGGGCTTTCTCGATTATGTCTTTCTTCTCTTTCTCAGCCTGTTTTTTTATGTGCTGCTTTAACTCCACGAAACCCATCCGAATAATCCCCTCTAAATAACTTGGCCGGATAATAGAAGCATTAAGGCTATCACGAAACCGAATAAGGCCGTGATCTCAACCATTACGACGTAGATCAGCAGGTTCCCGAAGATGCTTTGGTTTTTGGCTGCCGCGCCGATGCTTGATGCTGCGACCTTGCCCTGGTTTATGGCGGATAAACCGGTTAACCCTACCAGGAATCCGGAGAGTATGCATATCCAGGTGTTTTCTGCCGTGATCTTTTCGTTGAGCAACCCGATTATTATGATTATCGCTATGATGAATCCATAGATTACCTGGGTTTGGGGTAATGCTTGGAGTATCAAGGCGTTTCTCGCATTCTCGCTGTCTTCTGCGGAGACGCCTGCCGCTGCGTGACCGGCTATCTCAAGCCCCTTCATCGTGCCTATTCCGCTTAAAACCACTGCCGCGCCTGCTCCGAAGGCTGCTAATCCATGGGTTCCTATCGATTCTAAAACCATTGATTTACCTCAAGTCTATAGCGTATACTTTTTTTTGAATTCCAGTGGATTGAATTCTCTCCCGCCCCCTTCATAGAAGGTACCGAAGAATTCCACGTAGTGAAGCCTGAGAGAGTGTACGAAGGCTCCGAGTGTGTTAATGAGTATATTAATTATGTGGCCAAGTATAAAGATAACCGCAGCCAGTATGACGCCGACGTAGGGTGTTTGGAGGGCTATGTTTGACAGGAAGTTGAATGCTAAGGCTATGCCTGCCGTAGTCAACCCTAAAGCGATTAATCTAGCGTAGGATAGGGTTGAACCCACAAGACTTATTATTTCTATCAAGAAAATAAATCCCCGACCCCAGAAAAGCAGGATTAACCCGAGGGAGGTTAATGCTATTGAGGGTAGGGTGAGTGTTTCAGGCAGCATCGGATTGGCTGCTGGGTATTGGGTGAGTGCTGTGAGGATTATTCCGAAGGCGAATACGTACCAGGAGAGGTTTTTTGTTAACGCGTCTTTGAGGTTGCCGGCTCTTATGTTGTCTAAGGCGCCGAGCAGGTATCCCAGGTATATGTGGAGGAATCCGCCTGCGCATGCCACCACAAGCAGGGTGATGGTGTTTGAGCCGTGCAGGGGGTCAAGCCATAACGCTATGTCCTGGGGTTTCCCCCCGTAGAGGTAGGTGCCGAAGAAGTCTCCTAGGTAGCTTCCAGTTAAGACTCCGAAGAACATGGATGAGACGCCGCAGGCCATAAAGATTATCGTAAGATCACGCAACCCCGTGGATTGGTCCCCGTATTTACACAGGATAAGATAGGATCCTGTGACCAGCAGGGCGCCGTAGAAGAAGTCGGTGAGCATTAGGCCGAAGAATATTGAGAACGTTGGGGCGATTATGAGTGTGGGGTCGATCTGGTTGTAGCGGGGCAATGCGAAAAGGCGTGTGAGAAGTTCAAAGGAGGATAGTATTTGGGGGTTCTCCAGGAGGATGGGGGCGTTCTTCGGGTTGGATTCCACCTCCAGGGCGCAGAGGTTTTCTGTGGATTTTTTTATCTGGGTTATTGTTTTTTCGCATTCTCTGCGGGGCGTCCAAAGCCGCAGTACCGTCGTCTTATCCGTGTTTTGGCATAGTGTAAGTGTTTTGTTTCGGTTCTCCTCGTTTTCAAGGAGCTCAAGGATTAAGTATAACTTAGGCAGGTGGTCGGCGGAAAGCCCTCTAAGCTGTTTGTCTAGTTCCCCCAGCCTCCGTCTTGTCTCCTGCACACCCTGTTTTTTCTCTGCCAGCCATTGATCGATTCGTCCTATATCAGGGAATTCAACGAGGGTTAGGGGTGTTTTTTTCAAAAGCTGTTTGAGATCCTCTTTCTCCTGCCGCGACACCGTTAAAGTTAGGGGTGTCTCCGATTTAGCCTCTGGATGCAGGTCTAATATGTATTTGGTGCGGAATTTTTTGTTCAGCTTGGAGGTTAATTCAGGTAGTTTCCTTGTTTTAATGGATCCCAGTAGGGTGTAGAGTAATCTTGATTCGCCGAGTTGGCGGGTTGAGGTTTGCGTCTTGGCGTATGCCCCGTATTTTCTCAGTTCATGTTCGGATTGCTTTATTGTTTCTTCGGCTTTTTTTTTCTCGTCGAAAAGTTTTCGCACCCAAACTCCTTCGCCGGCCAGGTATTCTTCGATTAACGTGAAAAGCGCTTTGGAGTCCGTGGGGTGTGTGTTTTCTTTTTTTCTGCCTCCAACACCCATTAACCCCTCTAGGAAACCGGTTTTATCTTGGTAGGGTTTAAATGATTCGATCAGTCTTTTTATCTCCCCTTTGTAGGCGTCTATTTTTTTCAGGTTGTCTGAGGCGGATTCTCCTTCAACCATGAATCCGGGTTTAGTCTTCTGCCGGGTTTCCTCTACTTCAACCGAGCCCCTTCTTTGCAGGCTTAGGGTTAGTTTATCCTCGTATTCTTTGGGTATTAAGCAGTCTATCCGGCACATTCGGCTTGGACGCAGCATGGTTTTTCAGAACCCCGCCTGACGTATTATGTATTCAACGGCCTTGGATTTGTTTTTGTATGAGTTTTTTCTGAGTTCAATTATTTTTTTTTCCGTCTCCTTCTTTTTTTGTCTGGCTTTTTCTCTGGCTTTTTTTTCGCGTTCCCTGATGGTTTTCTGGGCCTCGGATTCGGCTTCTCTTTTTTTTTGCTCGATTAAGGAGGGTTTCATGGTTTGGGCTTTGGATATTATTTCTTGGGCTTCATCTTCGGCCTCCTTTATTTCCTGGGCGAGTGTTTTTTCCGCCTCCTTTATTTTGTCTAGGTTCCCGAATGCTGAATCCACGGTAACAGAATTAGTCGTCTTTTTATTTAACTCAAAAATAAAATTAATTGGAGTGGCGTAAATGATTGATGAAACTGTTTTTATCGCCGAGGGGGCGAGGGTTGTGGGGGAAGTCTCCATCGCAGAGTATTCGAGTGTCTGGTTTAACGCTGTTGTGCGCGGGGATCGGAGCAAGATTTTGATTGGGAGATACTCTAACGTGCAGGATTGCTGTGTCATCCACAGTCCCCGGGAGTTTCCGGTTAGGATCGGGGATTTCTGCACAATAGGGCATGGCAGCAAGGTCCATGGAGCGGAAGTGGGGGGCAATAGTTTGATTGGGATGGGCGCTATTTTGATGAACGGCGCGAATGTCGGGGAGAAGTGTGTGGTGGCAGCCTCAAGTGTTGTCACAGAAAGCATCAGGATCCCTAACGGCAGTCTTGTTTCGGGTTCGCCGGCTAAGGTCGTAAGGAGGTTGTCGGAGAAGGAGATTGAAAGCATTAAACAGAATGCGTTGGAGTATAAGGATCTGGCGTCCATGCAGAAGGCGGGCGGTGATTGACTGTGATGGGGCAGGTTATGCGTTCAGTCAGAAAAAACCTCAAAAAAAGCAGGGAAAGTATTTTAAGTAGGCTTAGGGTTAAGCAGAAGCCTGAGCTTGATTCTAAGGTTAGGCAGATTAAACCGAAAACACTAAGGCAATCCATTAAATTCATGGTGCCTGCTGGCAGGAGGCTGGGCGGCACTGGTTTTGTCAAGCGTGGGGGGTATTCTATCGGGAATAAATTGTTTTAAGCTTCAGGTCCACTGGCTTTCTTCCACCAGGTTTTCCTCGTCTTCGTATAAAACTATTTGGTCTCGGTCGCGTAGGCTGAAGTAGTGGAAGGATCTTCCGATCTTCACCCGGCTTAATAGGTTGTTTCTAAAAAGGTATCTTAGGTCGTTGCTTGTTGAGACCCTTGAGCGGTTTAGTTTGTATGCGGCTTGTTTGGCTGTTAACTTGTCTTCCACGTCGAATAATTTCAGTAAATCCATGTGGCGGGGTTTCAGTGTGACGGACTCCATTTCCTCGAGTTCAAAGTCCTCTATAACGTCGTCTTCGTCTGATTCTTCCGCCTCCTCAATGAGGGGTTGTTTTATTGTGGAGTAATCGAGGTGGGCTCTGCAGGAGTCGCATATCTGTTTGTCGTCGGCAACCCAGTTTAGCCACCTCACCTGGTGGCATTCTTCGCAGGGGGCTTGTAGTGGAAGCCATATTTCCCTGACATCGGTTGGGTTTTCATAGGTTTCTTGGGGTTTTCTGTGGTTTCCCTGTTTTTCCGTTGGTTTCTGGTTTTTTGTTTTCCCGTTTTCCCCCTGGATTTTAACAACCGGTTTGAGGTTTTTGGGTTTTATTCTGAGCTGGAGGGTTGTGGTGGCGGATCCTTGGAGGGTTTTCTTGTTGACGCCGCATATGGCGTCTACTCGTATGTTGTCGAAGGAGTTGAATTCAAACCCCTGTCTCACGGGGTAGGTGAATTGTTTCCGTGATTTAGGCGGCACTACGTCCGGTTGCGCGTATTCCCCCAGTAAATCCATGCCCTTTATGACGCTTGCTCCTTGCGCGGCCATGAACGGCATGTTGTTTGTTTGGTTCCTCCATTCGCAGGGGGAGGTGAAAGTTATTTTTCTTATGGCGGGTTTCACGTATACTGGGTGTTCGTTTTTGTTTTCAACCGTTAATTCAATCTCTTTTTTTTCTTCATCCAACTCGATTTTCTTGAAATCCACGGGGGAGTCGGTTTTTTTCATCCGCCAATAGAATATGCTCGCTAATCCCAGACTGAACCCCAACCATAGTGGCAAGTCGCCAAGCTTCAAGTCAACACACACCTCAATGAAAAATCAATAAGGAAAATATAAAGAAAGAAGGTTTAAAAACCTTAGGGGATTATTTTGTTCAACGGGTATTCTATGATTCCTTCCGCCCCCTTCTGTTTTAGTTGGGGTATGAGGTTTTTGACTTCATCCTCGTCTACCACGGTTTCTATTGCGATCCATCCCTTCTCCGATAGGTTTGATACTGTGGGTCTTTTGAGGGCGGGCAGTATCGATAATATGTCTTCCAGGTTTTCCTCTAGCAGGTTCATCTTCAACCCCGCTTTTTCTTCGGCGGCTAACGCTCCCTCAAGAAGCATTGTTATTTCTTTGAGTTTGTTTTTCTTCCACTCGTCTTTTATGCTTTTCTTGTTGGCTATTAATCGGGTGGTGGATTGCATTAATTCGTCGATTATTTCGAGGTTGTTGGCTTTTATGGTGCTGCCGGTCTCAGTCACCTCCACTATTGCGTCTGCGAGTTTAGGGGGTTTGGCTTCCGTCGCCCCCCAACTGAATTCCACGTTGGCTTTTACGGAGTTTTCTTTGAGGTATTTTTCGGTGATGTTGACTACCTCGGTGGCGATGGTTTTGCCTTCAAGCTGACTGACGCTTTGGATGCCGGAGTCTTCGGGGACTGCGAGCACCCAGCGTACGGGGCGCATATTCTGTTTGGCGTAGACAAGCTCTGAGATGAAATCCACTTCAGCGTTGTTTTCCATAACCCAATCGTATCCGGTTAAACCCGCATCAAGGAAGCCTAATTCCACGTAGCGGGCTATCTCCTGAGCCCTCATCAACATGCACTCGATTTCGGGGTCGTCTATCCGGGGGTAATAGCTTCGAGATGAGCATCGGATCCTGTACCCCGCCTTCCGGAACAGGTTGAACGTGGACTCCTGCAGACTGCCTTTAGGCAAACCAAGCTTCAAAATCTTTTCAACCATTTTGTGAGGTGAAGATATAGGGAGAAAGGAAACTTAAATAAGTGAAGAACCCCGCAGCTTGCTGCGGGGTATACGCCTCTTAGGGAATCAATATGCTGGGAGGGTTTAGACCGGCGGCAGTAGGGTGAGGCATTATTTTTTTTGTGTTTTTATTTTTTCCCGCTTATTTTCTTTGGATGGATGTTTTGCCTTGGCTTTATGTGGTGTTGGTGACTTGTCTGCCGTGGATCGAGCTTAGGGGCAGCATTCCGTTGGGGGTTTTGGGTTTGGGTTTGAACCCGGTCTTGGTTTTTTTGGTTGCGGGTTTGGTTAATGTGGCCGTCATTTATCCGGCGTTCTGGTTTCTGGATTGGTTTTTTGATTTTATGATGAGGATTCCTGTTTTCGGGCGGGTGCTCGCCAGGACTCAGGCTAAGGCGAGGCCTTATGTGGAGAAGTATGGGGAGGTCGGCTTGGTTTTGTTTGTGGGGGTGCCGCTTCCGGGTACCGGCGCCTACTCAGGCAGTCTCGCAGCGCACGTGTTGGGGATTAAAAACCGTAGGGCGGCTTCCTCTATTGCGTTAGGGGTCTTGCTTGCGGCGGTGGTCATAACCCTTGCTTCAACGGTGTTCAGGGAGAGCTTGGGCTGGTTTTTGAATAAACAATTACTCTAGCTGGTCTAACTCGTCCAGCTCTTTCTCAACCCATTTCTCGTCGGAGGATAGTTTAGGCGCCTTACCCTGGGGTTTGATGGCGGTCTTATTCAGCAGGGATTGGTAGGCTATCAAGGAGACTCCGATTAAAAGGAAGAACCCCACAAGATACATCCACCAGTTGCTTGGGGTTTCTATTCCAGTATCCTCGTGCATTGATTCGTTTATCTCCCCGATGAGTATGTTGGTTTCCCCCAGCTTCTCCCCATCGTTTAATCGGCTGTAGAGTTTCCTGGCATACAACGCGTCTTCAATGGCTTCACTGTATAATCTTGAGGCGTGCAGGTTTCTTGCGGAATTAATCTTTATCTCGGCTATCCTCCTCACCAGCAGCCGGGAGTAGGCGGTGCCGTTTCCATAGCTTATGTTTTCATATATCCTTTGGGCGTCGTTGATTTTCTCCAAAGCTACTGTGAAGTTTCTGAAGCTTATGTATAATTCCGCCTCCGATATGAATTTATCCGCCTCAACCAGCTGTATCCTTCGGATTTCACTGTAGACTGAGTCTATCAGTTCATTGGATTTCTCTATCCCCGCCTGATGGTTTAGTTCGATGAAAAGTTTTTTCGCTAAAGTAGCGTATTCAAGGGTTTGCTGGTAGTTGTTTTGGGAGAAGAATACCAGCGCCTTGTCGAACTGCTGGTTAGCTTCATCCACCAGAGACTGTTTCCTGGCTTCAAGGATCCTGTTTCGGGTGACGTTAACCCGCGATATGTCGCCTTCCGCCCCGATTTGCTGGTAGAGGCTGTAGGCCTCCTCAACGTGGATGCTAGCCTGAGGTATCTGTCCTAAATCAAACATGGATTTAGCAAGCTCGTATGCGGCGTCAGCCCTAGTCTTCTTAATATAGTACTCGGAGGTTTCAAAACAGTGCAGGCCCTCCTCGGAGTAGAATACAATGTCTTTGAGTTTATTCCCATCCAAATCCCCTAAAGCCAAGCCCTGGAAGTCGACGCCGGTGTTTATCTTCCACTTCAACCTTCCCGCATCCCCTGTCTCATAGGCGTGGAGGGTGCCGTCGCCTGTTAAGATGAGTGCGTCTATGTGTCCATCCTCCTCAAGGTCGGTTATAACTAAGTCGGTTATTATCCCCCCAAGAAATCTTTTCCACAGAAGATCCCCGTCGAAACCGAATTTATAGAGGAATCCTTTGCGGTCCCCCGCCAGAATGTATTGTTTGGTTCCCCTATCCATCGCCTGGGCTTTAACTTCTTTGACTCCGGAATCCAGTTGCCGAACCCAACGCGTGCCTATGTAGGATAGGTTGACTACTTCAAGTAGATGTAGTTCTCCGTTGCTTAAGCCAGCTAATATGAGGGGTCTGCCCTCCTTGTTAAGGTCTCCTGCAGCGATGCTTAATGGGTTGTAATCTTGGGATAAATCATATTCCTCTTCGGTGAATACGTAGGATTCAACGAGGTTTCCCGGCACGTCATACAACAGTATGCTTCCGTTTCTCACGTTTTCGGTGGTCTTCATCCACTGGTTGGTTCCGCCTGAACTCACTCGACAGCAGCATTCAGGGGGGTTTTTCGCTA
>WJJK01000162.1 GCA_014729705.1 Candidatus Altarchaeales archaeon
ATACTTAACCAAACCTTCGACGACTTGCTTGTGGATTTGCTTAAATCCCACTCCTCCCACGGCTTCGATAAAGTCGGGGTGTTCGGGGTGTTGATCGACAAAACAGTTTTAGCTCAACTAGATGATAAAAGCCGAAGCGTCTACAACCCCCTTGAAGTGGAGTTCCCGGCCTACAGCTTTTCAGAGACCCGGGAGATCCTCACCGAGCGGGCGAGATACGGATTCTATGACGGGGTTCTGGATTCAGGGGTCCTAGATCATGTGGTGGATGAGACCATGCATTCAGGGGATATGCGTTTCGGCATAGACCTCCTGCACCGGGCGGGGTTAATAGCTGAATCCAATGCAAGCCGAAGCATACTAGTGGGACACGTGGATCAGGCGCTTAAAACCGGCTGGGGGGGCAGGAGGAAGAAAATCCTCGGCAACCTATCCTCTGCGGAGAAGAACTTGTTTGAATTAATTTCTGCGGCAGGCGAGATCAAGTCTGGGGACTTATATGAGAGTATGCGGGAGAAACACGGGGTTGGGATAAAAAAATACAATCAACTACTGGGTAAACTAATACACCACAACCTGGTTTCCGAGAAACCGGCACCCGGCCGCGGTAAAAGCCGACTTCTCAGCGTAAAATAAAGGTTATTAATCTTTTCATGCCTCAATAATTTAACAAAGGGATTGACGCATGGATGTATCTAAGGTTTTTTGTGTAGTACTTTTATTATTGACGTCACTTTCAGGTTATTCATGGGCTTCCCTCAGGCTTTACGTGGGAAACGACGCCACCTATGAATTCAGCGAACCCGACGGAGACTTCACCTCCGTCACAAGCGATAATCTGGCCTATGAATTCAATAAATACGCTCACAGAGAGTGGCAGTGCACCTGTGATGGGTGTGTGGAGCAGGGGGATTTGTGTCTTGTGCCGGTTCGCGTGGAGTCGCCTTACAGCGGGACTTTAACCGTTGAGGACGCGGAGGTTTCCTACTTTGGCCGGGAGGCGGTAGCCAACGTATCCTACGGCGATACCTTCGCCAAAAGCGAGGGCGGATGCTGGAGGATTCAAGCCCAAGGAGGGGCACCACATGTGGTCTCGAATCCTGCGGGCCTGGACTGTTCGGCTGGAGAGGATTTTGAGTACACTGCTTCAACGCATGATTATCCTCAAACCAATGACGCGGCAGTCGACTCTATGTATCGGCTTTTGAATGAATCCCTTGACACGAACCCACGGAACGGTTTGATTGGACCGCCAGGGGAAATCGATTACACTGGAGATGGTTTTTATTTTGACTCCACGGACTTAATCCGGGGGCAGGGTCTTTGGGGCCCGGTTGAGTTGAGGCTGGTTTTATGGATCTAGGGCGCAGGGGATACATCTACACCCTTCTTGTGGCGATTGTTGCGGTTTCTTTCCTCTCGGTAGTCTATTTTTATCTGGAGGTGGTTGAATCCTTTAAATCCGATGACATGGGGCCAGTTAAGATACGTGAACTGCAAAATCACGTTAAATCCATCAAAGGCGATTTCAGGCGGGCGACTACCATCTCAACCCAGCGGGCACTGGTTTACTCGGTGAACCGGGTGTTGGTTGAAAAAAATTTTCTGTCCGAATATGAGATGACCGCCTGCAACGCGTTCCCAGGGTATGTGCACCCTGTGGAGGGCGCCCCCTCCGCAGTGTCCGAGTTGATGTTGTGCGGAACCTGGGAGGGTGGTGTGGGGGAATCCACCAAGTATATGGGAGATCACACCCTCGAGCTTTGGATGAATAAAACCCGCAATTGGTCTGCCCTTAGGGGTTATGACACCCAAATAAGCTTTAGAAACATTACCTTAACGCCCTATGGGTATCAGCATCTTCTGGTGTCGGCGCAATTTGATTTATTGGTCTCCGACGACTTCGGGGGTGAATACTTTGATGAAAACCTTTTTATCCACACCCTAGTCCCCCTTGAGGGTATCGAGGACCCCTATTACGTTGTGAACGCAGGATCTGATGCGGTATCCCGACCCATACGCTTCTGCAGTCAACCCCCGCAGGCGTCTGCTGAAGTAATCCTGGGGTGGGTGGATGAGGGGTGCTACCTTAAATCCCCTCAACCCTTCAGCGGCCCGGGTTTCCTGGATCGACTGGACGGCGCAGACTACACCCAACAAAAGTATCTGGATTTAGCAGGGGACGCCCGGGACCTTGATTTAGGGGGGGGAGTAATCGGCTTGGAGAGCCTGGTTGACGAGCATAGTCTACGTCAACTGGATTTATCCACCGAAAACTCAAGCCAAATAGATTACCTTTATTTCGAAGACAACACCGACTATTTTTGTGAGATACCTGATGCAAGAAAACTGAGGATGGATTTAGAGCACATAAGGGCGTTGAATGTGTCGGGGGGGGACGTAGTCTGCGACATAATAGTGGAAGACGATGAAGGCAGCTTAAATG
>WJJK01000163.1 GCA_014729705.1 Candidatus Altarchaeales archaeon
ATCATGCTATGGCCGTTAACCCCCACCAACGAGTCATAGGATTCCTCCACGACATACCCCTCGTGGTTGGTGCAGAAGGTGCGCACGAAATCATCGTAGGTCTCGGTTTTAATGTGGAACTTAGGATCCCTGTTCACCTTCACAACATCCTCCATAATAAGTGATGAGACTTCCACCCTGACACCCACATCCACAGGCCCGAAGTCAGCGGCTATCCCGTGTTTCTTGAACAAAAAGTTGGCCCACGAGGCTCCGGATCTTCCGGGACACAAGACCACGTATTCGGCATTTATTTCCCGACCATCAGACAATAAAACACCCCCCACAACACCCCCCTCAATTACCAAGTCCTCCGCCTTCGCGTTAAACATGAATTCAACACCACGCTCTCTGAGATCCTTAACCATGTTCCCTATTATCCGGGGGGTGTTCTCACTTCCCATATGACGCTGTATTATCTTTTTAAACTCTACGCCATGGGCGGCGCATAAAACCTTAAGCTCATGGTTTTCTTTTTCATCCAAACCATAAAGCTTTTCGGGCGCACCCATGTCACAGAATAATGCATCCACTTTCTCAATCAACCTTCGAGCGTTCTCCTGGTCAGTGAATTCAGTTAAATCCCCGCCCACGTCATATCTAAGATTCAGTATGCCGTCGCTCCAAAGACCGGCTCCCCCCGCCCCGCACATGATGTTGCAGGGCTTACAGTGCCTGCACTCCCCTTCCTTGATTCTGGGGCATACGCGGCCTGAAACATCCGAGCCCAAATCCACTACCAACACCCTTAATTTATCTTCCGCAAGCCGGTGGGCGCAGAATAAACCAGCGGGACCCGCACCCACAATCACCGCGTCAAAGCCGTCTGTCATAGGTATATACTTATATTTGAGGCAATATAATCAAGCAGTCCTCATCCCCCATAGCCCGGGTTTTTCCCGCAAGATGCAGGTACCCTGTTATCGCGCAGCAGACTGCGTCAAGCTCATCACGAGTCAGAAGGCGGGTGTTCACATCCCCTGAAAGATCCAGGCCCATAATTTTTTTCTGCATACCGTATTCCTTGTTCTCCCCCACCCCAAGTATCTTTATGCAGGCGCGGGCGTTCACCTCGATTGATTTAATGTTTTTTTCGGAGAGACTCTCAGAAATCTTTTTCCCCCTATCCGCAAGCGACCTCATGCCGGGAAGCGTAGGCGGTAAAGCCCCATAATTAGCCAGTAATCTGTCGCACTCCCTGGTTTCCCCCCCAAAAGTCAGGGGGGCGTCGACGGCCACTAAATCCGGGTTAACATCAAAGATGAAGTCATGTATCTGTTGATCGGAATATTGGATACTGCATGTGACTGATTTAACGCCATCAACTTCTTCAAGCAGGCAGACACCCGATTCATTCGTTTCTTTACCCGCTAAATCCAGGCCGACTACACGCACCCCTAAAACCCCTGTATAACGAAGTTACTTCTTTTTCTGTTTATCCTCCGCATCACCTGCGGATTCAGGTTCACCCTCCTGCTTTTCAGGCTCCTTTGGGGTTTGCTTTGACTCAGTGTACCCACAGAAACCGCATGAGAGGCGGTCTTTATGTTCTGCGAGGAAAACGCCGTCCCCGCATTTCGGGCAATTTTTTCTCTTACGCGTTAACTTATCCCCTGACTCATAAAGCTCCCATTTACCCTGCTTCTTCTTATCAGCCATCATCCATCCTCCTTAGGCTTCTCCCCCTTCTCATCCTGCTCCCCCTGTTTCTCGGCGGATGAATCATCCTCCTTCGGCTGCTTTTCCTCATCACCGGATTCAGGCGCAGATTCAGGGGGCTTCTTCTCTGCCTTCTCAGGCTCGGTTTTTTTGTTTCTCTCAATCTTGTGCCTGGATTCTATCTCCATAGACTCCGCGTCGTCGTAGGATTTAAGATAACCGCTTGCCTCGGGTTTCCCGTATTCCGGCTGGAGGTTGTCTAATACCGTGAGACTTGGATCCAGCTTAAGTTGGGTTATTATTTTTTCCCTTATTTTTTGTCTTGAGGGAGTCTCAGCCTCATAGTATGCCTTAAACCGTATTTCTCTTCTTTTGAGTAATTCGTTTCTTTTGTCTTCAACCACTTCGATGTCCATATTCAGTCATCTCCTTGATTATTTGTCGGACCCTTCTTTTAATCTCCTTTTTGGTTTCAACTAAAACCAACCCCGCCCCCGGTTGTCCGTAGACGATCAACGCCTCATCCGGAGCCTTATCTATCGCGGCTAAGGCGAGCAGATCCTCCTCGCCCTCCACGAAAATCTTGGTCGGCTTATCATCGCTGAAGGCTATGTTGAACACCTCAAAGGATTCGGCGTTCAACCTGCCTGCCTCGTTTTTTATGGATACTTTTTTGGCGCGATAATTTTTTATTGAATCGGAAACCCCAATCTCCTCTCTTGCGGTTTTACCGTCGTAAACTATTATCTTCGGTTTAAAACCCGACTCTATGAATGTTGAGCTTGCCTTATCCCCAACGCAGACTATGGTGTCGTATTCCCCGGCGTCAAGGGGGTTTAAGACGACTTCGCCTAAAGGTTTTTTGAGTTCAACTCGCAGTTTATCCGTGAGAGTTAAACCCAATTTACCTCACCTTAAAGGCGTATTGTCCGGGTGTTTTGATTTCAAGTCGAATTGCTACCTGGGATTTCTCAGGATCCACGATGCCTATGTAGCCGCTCCAATACTGGCTGGTAGGCGCTTGGCAGACTGGGCAGATTTCCTCATCCGTTAATCTTGAGCATTTTTTACAGGCTCTCATGATGCCTCCTCCTTCTCCTTTTCGCTTTTCTTCTCATCCTCAAGCCACTCCAGCTTCCCCAGATAAGGCTGCCTCATAGTCAAACCTATTTTGCTGTCGTAGGTTCGGCTTTTAAGGCTTACGGTAACTATCCTGGCTCTTAAAGCATCATCTATCTTAAGGAGTTTGTTGCTTTCCTTTCCCACGAATTGAGCGTTTTTCTGGTCATAACTCATGAAGTCTTCCGTTATCTGGGATATGTGTATTAAACCGTCGACTGGGCCGAAGCTTACGAACACCCCGAACTCGGTTGCCTCTGATACGAACCCCTCAACCACCTCGTTTATACGGGGTTGATAGGCTAATACGTTGAATTCAATGTCGTAGTATACTGCCCCATCACCTAATATGATTCGGCCTTCACTTAGTTTATTTATTTTTGTAACCGCAAGCAGGATGCCTATCTCCTTCTCTATCCGCCCCGCAGTCATAACCTCCAGTTCCTGGGTTATGACGGATTCAAGCTCCTCCTGAAACCTGTTGGGTGGTATGCGTACCGTGTCTTTTACTGTAACGATTTTATACATGCTCATAAACCCCTTGTTTTCCTGTTTACTGAAAAATACCTATAGTATGTGAACAACTATTATATATATCCTATTTTTTTGTTTTCAAGCGGGCCTAACACTCTCAAACCCTTTTTTTTTAGTTTCAAAGTCAGGTTTTTGTCGTTTGTGGCTACATACATATTTTCTTTTTCAGCTATTTTAAGTATGCTGTCATCTGCGTAAC
>WJJK01000164.1 GCA_014729705.1 Candidatus Altarchaeales archaeon
CCTGCATGCATAGAATCCGATACAGAAGGAGGAAAATTACTATAAGAGCTTTTCCATAGGCTATACGCTATGTTGCCAGTCTCTTGAGATAAAACTCTCCACCCCCACACTTCCACAGGAAAAGCAAGGTTTATATATGCTCTTGTGCCAGTAGTAATCGCGGAACCACCACCGTCAAAAGTAGCCTGTATGTTACCTGTGGCTCCTCCATCTATCCCTGGAGTACCAGAGACTCCTGTCTCTCCCTGTACTCCAGTCTCCCCTAAACCTGAAGCCCCAGTCTCCCCCTGTACTCCGGTCTCCCCTAAACCTGAAGCCCCAGTCTCCCCTTGAGCCCCTGTTTCTCCTTGAGACCCCGCAGGACCACTAGCACCAGCCACCCCTGTAGCTCCTATAGCGCCCGAACTTATGTCAATCCAAGCCTGAGAGATAGCATCATAGAAGTAAACAATCTCATCTTCATTATCCCAGTATAGCTGGCGGTCTGAAGGGCCTACAGGAAAATTAGACCCTCGAGTAAAATTAGCAACACCTGTTACACCCTGAAGACCCGTAGGGCCTCGCACCCCAGTTTCACCTGTAAGAACATCAGTAGTCTCAACTATCTCATGGTATCCTCCGTCTGCATCTCTATACGCAAGACGGTACGTTGACCCATCCTTTTGAATGGCTATCTGATTTTCTTTAAGGCGTCTAGTACCAAGACCAGAAAGTACACGCTTCTGATCATTGATCCTAAGGATATGTTTAGAGTCGATTTCTGGCACTGTGGTCTCCTACACGTTATCCGCAGAGTACTTGTGCCTGCGTCGATCCAAAATTTCCATGATAGCCATAAGTTGCTATAAGAAGAGAGTATAGAGGATCTTCATTGGTGCCGTATCTGGACAAATTTTCTGATTGAGGAGTCATGGCCCCTGGTGACATAGCCATCAATAGTCTCCTGTGTTATGCGTCAAAGACTAATCACTTATTTAGACTCGAGTTCTTCCTGTTTTTGTAACATCAACCGTGAAGAGCTCTGTTGTGTCATCCCTCTTATAGAATCGAACATTACCTACACTAGGTGTATCAAGTGCGTATTTACCGTTAGCCATAGCCATTGTATATTCATAGATAGTCTGAAGCGATGTGCCGTCGACCGTCGTAGATAACGTAGGTATAGCGTCTATCTCATCAGCATCGATGTCTTTTCCTGTACCAGGTCCCACGAGCAGCATACCAGTACCATTAGTAGCAGAGCTTGTAGCATATATGCCAGCACTATTATCGGTACCTCCACCTATCGCGTAGATACCAGATTGTGAACCATTTCCTACAATCTCAAGGGCTCCGTTAGTATTGCCGCTTTGACCAGCGATGTATACTCCTCCACCCATGGTAAGGGACTCATCCCCGTTAGCCGCGTATACCCTCATCGCAGGGCCAGCATTAGACACAACGTACATACCGTAATTCGCAGTATCTCCACCTTCAGCACGTATACCCATACCCGTACCACTACTCGTATTACCTAAAGCATATAGGCCATGCCCAGAAGAGCCGCCCATTGTGTACATCCCATGACCCGTGCCTGTACCCAATAAGTTTACACCAGTACCATTAGTAGCAGAGCTTGTAGCACGTATGCCCGCGCTATTATCGGTACCTCCACCTATCGCGTAGATACCATCACCTACACCATTCCCGATGGACTCAAAGCCGTGCCCTCCATTGGCTCCCGTCGCCTGTATCCCATCCCCGACTCCACCAGATGCACGGGCCGTAGTCTCAAGGCCGTTACCACTAGTAGCTCCACCTAATAACTTAAGCCCGCTCCCAACTGAAGCTGCTACAAACTGAGCACCGTTTCCACTCGTGTTGTTCCCCATAGCATAGAGACCGTCACCGCTGGTCGATCCTCCTAATAGAGCAGCGCCGTTTCCTGTCGACCCACCAGCAGACCGCAACCCATCACCTGAACCACTCCCCTGGATGAATACACCGTACTGGTCTCCACTGCTGGCAACAAAACGTGCACCAGCACCACCACTGCCAGTAGACACCAAACCTTGCACACCAGCAATTTCGACACCATCACCTGTAGCCCCACCGGCGATATCTAGTCCGTTACCTACTCCGTGGCCATCAATGTTAACACCAGCCCCATTCCCGCCAAGGGAACGTACACGTATGCCGTCACCATTGTTGCCCTCGATATCAACTCCATAAGTGGCTCCATCGAAGAAAGCAGCGCTTGCATTAGAGCTAACAGCATACAAAGCAACACCGCCGCTACTTGCCCTAATGCCTGAACCTGATACAGGTCCTCCTACGACGTTAATGCCGTGCGTGGCATCACCTCGACCCTCAGTGTACAGACCATCACCTGAGCTAGAACCACTTTGCAGATACATACCATATCCGGCATTCCCTGTGGCTGTAGCCCTGATCCCATCAGAACCTGCAGAATGGGCATATAGACCATGTCCGCTACCGGAGCCCCCAGTAGCATCAATACCATGACCGCTGCCATCGCCTGTAGCTGAGATACCGTCCCCGTTATTACCTGAGGATACGGTCAAAATACCTGACCCCGATTGACCCTCAATATCAAAACCGTGTGTCGCGCCTCTAACGTACACAGCAGCACCTGAACCGCCCTGTATCTGCATACCAATGTTAGTACCTAAAGCGCGGAAAGCATCCACACCGCTAATATTTAAACCATAAGTCGTCCCAGCGGCACTAATAGCAGAACCACTAGAATCCCCCGCAACAGCTTCAATACCATTTCCCGTACCAGTGGATTGATCTGCACTAGCATGGATACCATCCCCCGACCCGTCAGCTAACGCGTAGATGCCATGACCATTATTTGCCGCTACAAATTCTACGCCATTCTGACCGCCAGCTGACCGTATACCTGCGCCACCACCGCTTCCAACATGAGCATAGATACCTGCATTACCACCCCCGCCTGAAGCGTCAATACCGGACCCACCATTTGAAGAACCAGTGGCTGATATACCAGCTCCGCTTCCTGTATTACCTGCAGTAGCTACGATACCTGACCCTGAGGATCCCCCAATCGCCTGGATACCATGTCCCGTGTCGTTGGCTGAGATCTGGATACCATCAGTATCCTGCGCGACTATGTCAATACCAATACCGCCGGTCGTAGATATACCCTTACCGCCAGTCTCGCCTATAGCATAGATTCCTGATCCGGTCCCTTTACCAATAGAAGCCAACCCCGTACTATTGGTAGCTGTACTGGCAACATACGCACCATAAGTTGTACCGCGAGCATCTATAGCAGGGCCA
>WJJK01000165.1 GCA_014729705.1 Candidatus Altarchaeales archaeon
GTATTGACTTGAGCTCTGGAGTAGATGATTTTTTAAGACAAGCGGTTGAGAATCCCTCTGGATTAGCAGATAAATGGCGGGGTTTTGACAAGGCGTTAAAGGATAATCCAGCCACACCAGCACATGAGTCTATATCCCAGATGGCCTCAAGACTTGGCTGTCAGATATTCACGGAAAACCGTGATAAACTGCATCAAAAAACAGGATTACATGCAACCCATATCACAAAACAATGGCTGGAAAAAAACCTACAACCCGAATGGCTGAGGGATGTGGATATGGTTATTACAGTTGGTTTAAGCCATGACGACAGGGGATTCCTCAATTGGTATAAACAAAACAATCCCAACGGAAAAATCACGGCCTTCGACATAGGAAAACCGCTCTATCTAGGAGATGAAGACTACCTTGTAAAAGGCGACCTACAAAAAACCATCCCAGAACTAGATAAAAAATTGAGGGAGAGAGAACAGATAGTACAGGTTTAAAGATTACGTTTTCCTTCCTTCTTTTTCCTTGATATGGTCTTTCGCCATTTCCAGGTAGCCGAGCATTTCAGGATAGGTCATGCCCTCCTTATCCCAGCTAACCGATAAGACACCATTACCTGTCTCTTCTTCTTTCTCCTTCAATTCAACCATCAAAACAAACTTCTTTGTCATGTAATCACCTGTTATATCTCAATGCCTGGAAAATCAGGAAGCATCATGTCCTCATAGACTGCTCCACCACTATCCCGGCTTTGGCTGTGTATCGGCGTTATAATTCACCTAAATTAATTCCGGGATCTCGCCCATGCCTGGACGGTTTTCCCGGATAATGTTTTCAACTATCTCCCTCACCCTCTGCTTATCTTCAGGAGAGAATTTCCTCATATTCTCACCCTTCATGTAGACTGGAATAAACTTGAATCTGCCGTTACAGATGTTAAAGCAAAATGTTTATCAACGAGTTTACCAAGAATCTCCTCCAACCCCCTATTTTCCCTAATTCCCTCCAACATTCTCTTCAGATAATCAATCCTAATAACCCCCTGAAAAACTCTGGCCATAAACATACATTGAAAGGGATGATAAAAATACTGTCTGAATCAGCTATATTTAGGGTGTAGGCTGAATCCCTAATGATTTCAGTTTCTCAGTTCGATTAGTAATTCTTCCAGCACTTGAGTGTTTTTTTCGTGTATACCATGGAATTTATCCTGGGATTCATTGAGTTTATGGATGGCCCTTCTTAAATCTTTATTTATTCCAGAGTTCTCCTTCATCTGGGTTTTCAGGTCTTTATAGACTCCAGAGTTCTCCTTCATCTGGGTTTTCAGGTCTTTATAGACTCCAGAGTTCTCTCTCATCTGTTCCTTCAGATCTTTGTATACATCCACGCCCTTGTATATCTGGTCGAACGTCAGACTATGTCCGTATATCTCAAGTTTATGCACCAGTAAATCATCGTCGAATTCTGGACTTGTGAACTTTACTCCAGGATTGCCTATCTGTTCTTTCACGGTTTTATGGTCTTTAGCCTTGGCCTTGACCCAGGATTCGAAATCCCTGGAAGCCATGGAATGAAACTGAACTATCTTCTCCTTGGGGCCCTCCATCAACACTTCAACCCGGCCGTCGGGCAGGTTAAACACCGCACCCTTCTCAAACCCATGCTCAATCATCTTGGAGGCCATAAGCAGCCGGTTTCCCTCATGCTGTGCATTCTTACCCTTCAAATAAAAAACCGCCTTAACCATACATTAGAAAATATAGAAGATAGAAATAAAAAAACAAGATCCGAATCCCCATTCCAAGAAGTACGCTAAAAGCGTCAAAAACAAGCAGTATAAGCTCTAAAACGAGGGTGATTAATCGGAGGTACTGGAATTTATACAAATAATTTATATCAATCGTAAGTTTAGTCTCACTTTTTATTAATGCCTATATCTTACAGGTAATTGAATTCAGAATGAAGACCATAGAGGGAATACTGATCGGCTTCATAGTAATAATCGTGATAATAATAGGAGTGGGGGCAGGGTTATGCCCCGCACCCGTTGGTTGCCTTCTCCGGGCCCTTTTTTTAGTTAAGCACGTGCCCTCGAACAATATAACTTTAATTAAAGTATAGTTTAATTTTGGTAAGGTATTTATTTAAATATAGTTGATTCTAAGTATAAAACATGTATGTCGGAAGGGATGTGGAGGGACACTTCGACAAGGTAGCGGAGATATACAACATTGTCGCGGTAGTGGGAGCCAGACAGAGCGGTAAAACTACATTACTTAGGAAAAAGCTAGGTGAAGTAAATGAAGAGTATTTAACACTCGACGACCCCGACGCACGGAATATGTTCAACGAAGACATAAAAAAATTCGAGAGACAATATGTAGTATCAAACAAGATAACTGGAATCGATGAGGCGCAATACGGACAAGATGCAGGGATTAAACTCAAGTATCTTGCAGACAAGGATTATAAATTATGGATTACATCATCCAGTGAAACACTTTTGAGTAAAGATGTTTTATCCCACCTCGTAGGGAGGGTGTCTATAATAAAACTCTATCCGTTCTCGCTTCAAGAAATCAAAAAAGCAAAAAAAACAATAGAATTAACCGATAAGATTAAGGAGAGATTGGTTTGGGAACACGCAGCCTATGGCGGATACCCTAAGGTAGTGCTGGAAGACGACATTGAATCAAAGAAAATCATCCTCCGTGACTTAATCAATACAATGCTATTGAAAGATGTCTCTCAGACATTTTCGATAGACAATTTGACCAGCCTGGAGAAACTCTCACGGTATCTTGCAGTCAACACGGGAAACATAATCAGCTATGAAAACATCACAAGCTACCTTGACATAGCCTTCCAGACCCTCAAGAAATACTTGGATGCGATGGAAAAAAGCTATATCACAAAAACCATACAAC
>WJJK01000166.1 GCA_014729705.1 Candidatus Altarchaeales archaeon
ATATCTTGCTGGTTCCAGAAATTTCTTTTACGTAGTACTCCTCGCCGAAGAGGATCATCTTGCCTCTCCACTCGAAGTCTACCTCTTCCCCGGATGTTTCGCCTGAGTCTTGGTATATAGTCCTAACAGGAACCTCATCCAGTGTTACGGTGTAGGTGAGACTTCCGCTGGGTACTTTAAGCACCAAGTCTTCTGCGTCGCTTTTACTTAGGCCATCTTCATACCAGTTAACGCTGGTGTAATCAAAGCCTATGTATTCTTCTTGGTCGTGTGTCGGGTTCTCAAGCTGCCCTAGACAGAGTGTTTGACAGAACAAACAGTGTATGTTACTGTAGGCTCCCTTCTTAAGGATGCCTGCTTCCTCTCGCTGCTGTTGGTTGCATGCCAAGCTGTACTGAATAAAGTGCCCTTGCTTGTACTCCTTGTTGGTCGATGTGGTTGCGTCCTGATCGTTGAACGGCAAACCAATGCTTTTGCTGTAGAAGTCTTGGGTACTGTTTCTGTACAGCCAGGTTCCGTCTGTGGACGGGTGCTTGGCGTATTCGTATTTACCTGTTGCACCCTGCGCTGAGACACCTAAAACAACTTGTCCGCTCGCTGTTCCTCCGGGTGATACCTCGGAGGTCGTGTAGGCTAGGTTTCCGATTACAGCCGCAACGTTTCCTGCTGCCACTGCGTCGGTTGCCATGCCTTTTTCCCCTACGACTATTTGAACCATTGGGTTGAAGTTCGCGTCGTAGAAGAAATCCTTGCTCAAGCCGGTTGGATCCATAGCGGCAGAGACAGCTCCTGATAGGGCTGCGCCAATCATTAAAGCTCCTGCTGCAACGGTTCCAACACGCTTCAGTGTCTTCATTTTCTGGTTTTCACCTCGCTATATCCGCTTCACGTAATCCGATGACGGTTTACGGTTTCCGCGGATATGGCTGATTAATTAGTTGGGGGGGTATATATAAATCAGGCCGGACAATCAGGTTTATTATTACTTATTACCTTTTCTATAGAAATAAAAAGTTCATATATGCTTTTTTTTGTTTTTAAAGATACGGATAAGGTTTTTTTATGTTAAAACCCATTTTTCAAGCTTTATCCAGTTTAATCTGCCTTCTTTAACCCTTGAAATTATTTTTCTCTTCTCTAAGAGCTTTAATTTGTCTGAGAGGGTTGATTTAGGTATTCCTGTTGTTTTATAAATGTATGCCTGGGTTACCTCATCCTCCTGTGATTGCAGTATTAAACGCACTATGCTTTTCTCCTGATCATCAAGCATGTTAAGCACCCCCTCCTTTATCCGGGGTTGATCGGAATCGTGGACGTAATCGTTTTCAGCTAAATCCACGCCCCCGGAAAAAGGTTGTTTAATGTTATATATATAGGAGTCATTGGGTTTTGCCGAAACCCCCCTTATTCGCAGGTAAACTAGATACACAAGGAATAACAGGAAAACCAAAACCAGGGCGTAAACCCCTGTGGTAGGAAGCGTTATGATCGGGGTTTCTTGGCTTGAATTGTCCCCCCCAGAAACTAAAGTGATGGAGGGGGTGACCGGCTCGGAAGAGTATTGGTAGCTTAGGTTAAAGAAAAAATTCTCTTTCTGCGGATATAGTATTAATGCGTTTTTTGCCGGCGTCCTAAGAAGGGAGGAGGGTATTATATCTATTATTCGGGTGTTTTGGGGGAAATTTATTTCAACAACAGTGTTTTGCGGCGTAGCCTTGGAGACGAAATTAAAAAACCATGTTCCCTCTTTTTTGGCTGTTAGTGTCTGGGCGCCGTATTTAAGCCAGACCACCCTCTCCTCAGGGGGGTCAAGAGGGTGCTTAAGATTGAAGAAAACCGCTGTACGATCTTTATTCAGGGTGAGGTTGTGGTTTATCCTGCCGTAGGCGTCAAATAAAGTAATTTGATCCACATTCCCAGGTATGTAGGTGTAGAAGCCGTTTGAAACTTCTTCTATGACTATTTTTTCTTCAACCCAAACGGTTCCATCCTCCTGAATCCAAAGATAAATGTTTTCTATTTTCTGAGCTGAAGCAAGGTTGCATAAACCAACAAAAAGGAGTACAGTGAATAATTTTTTAATCATCTATATCTTCCTCAATTATTATGGTAGCATAATCTTCCTCAATTATTATGGTAGCATAAAAACAAGTTCTAACGCTTTTTTATTACTTGCTTTACTCCTTTTTATCAAGCATCTTCTGATATAAAAGCCTTCGCTCATCGTCTTTCATCATCGCAGTTATCTGGCTTGTGAATACCTGGGTTAACTCGCTTATGTCTGCTATGAGCGAATGCATTTCATCGGAGTTTAAGTGTATCTCTTCAGGTTCTATGACCTCTATTGCGCTGGGGCCATATCTCATAACCACGTTTATGAAGCAACGGAAATCGTCTGCCACGAGTTTGACTTCAGCCACCCCTGAGAAGAAATCCTTTTGCTGGTCTTTCTCAAGCTCAAATAGCTTAGCATAAAGCAGGTGGCATATGGGTTCTGAAGCCAGCCTCTGGAAGATAGTCGACTCAAGAGCTTTCTGAGCCATGTCTTTGTCGTTAGCCTGAACCTCGATATATAAT
>WJJK01000167.1 GCA_014729705.1 Candidatus Altarchaeales archaeon
CATTAACCCTAGTCCGATTCACGAAACTCGTCAGATTCGTGATCTTCTCAAGATCAAACATAATATCGTCATAAATCGCCTTAGTCTTAATGTGCTCAATGTTCTCCTGACCCGAAGAAAGACCCCGCTCACTATAAAAATAAAGCACCAGAGAAAACAAAGACAAAAAAAGAAGAACCGTCAACGCGGTATAAAGATACCCCCCGTTATTCACCTATACCACACCCCCAACTCCGCTAGAAAAAACTGCGTATCATTTAAGAAACTCCTTTTAGCCACCACCACATTAGCGGCAGTCATATTACAGGTCGCATTCGAATAAAGCAACCCATAGGAGTCGTTATACAAAGACAGGTTAAAACACAGGTTCCGGGGTTGACGCCAAAGAAGATTATAGGCGGGAGCGTAATCCCCGTTCACAGACAACCAGAGGACGCCGTCCTTCTCAGCGTAAGTCAAAACATCCACCGCCACCGCATAAATATAGTCAGAGCCCACAAACTCCTGAGTCCCCGACATCCGTAAAATCGCTGCCGCAAAAAAAAGGGTTACGAACACAGCCAAAATCACATCCAAAGTCAAGACAAAACCCCTACGGCTCATAACCCATCACCAACTTAGCCTCAACATCCGAGCCATTCAAAAATGCAACCCGCCTGACGACAACCGACTCAGTCGTATTAATGAAGGTGCCGCAGGAAAAAAGAACCTCAGGCGAAGACCCATAATCCCGTGACACAGTGAAATTAATATCCTCCCGCGTCAAACCCAAAAGAATCTTGACAACCGAGTAATTCGCCTCACAGAAAGCCTCAATCTTATCCGCATCAAGCACATGATCCTCATGAGCCAACCCCAGAGACTTAAGATCAGAGGTGACGTTAAACAAATGCCAGTAGACGGGGGAACCCGGAGAAGAAATCAGAAGCTCGCTTGTGCGAAGAGCCTTCTCCCTCCTCTCAGCCCTAAAAACATAGTCATGTATGTCGGACCTCGCCACACCCCAAAGCCAGACTAAAACAATCAAAAGCCCCGTGAAAACCAAAAGAGAAAACACCATATCCAAACTAAAGACAATCCCTTTATCCGCCATCTACACCCACTGAATATATATTGTGCCGTTCCAGTTGAAAACATTAAGGGAGCCGGATTCAACCTGAAACCCGTTTTCACTGCCATTAACCTGACTAGTCTGCATCTTCCACTCAAACTCCCGCCCATAACCCGGCACCGAAACCAACACCATATGAGAGTAGACGTAGACGGAATAATTAACCCCCCCAGGCAGCCTCCGGGGGATAGTCACACTCTGGTTGCTGCCGTCACCTGCCACATGAACCCGGTCAATCGTCTCCCCCACCTCCATCGCAATACTTCGAGCAGACAAAACCCAGATATCCTGGGAAGCCTCCTTCTGATGAGACTGAGCCAAAAGAAAATAAAACACCAAGAAAACCACCAACAAAACAGATAAAAGAGACACGTATTCAACCGCAGCCTGACCCCTCAACACGAACCACCACTCCTAGACACATTAACCACCTGACCCAGCGACACGACATCCACGCATATACCCCCATCCGACACGTTATCAGGTAAACCCCCCGTCAAATTCACGTTAGTACCCTCAATAATGGATACGTTACCGCCGGCCACACCCACCGTGAACTCCAATATCCCCGACCCATTCACGTTAGTTGAAATATTCACCCACGTAGCCGCCGGAACCTTCAAATAAACCCTGGTTTTCGCGCCACCACCCTGGCGATACACGAACTCAACCGCGTTAACAAGCTTCTTAGCGCTGTTTTTAGCCTGCTTAACCCTTAAATCCTGGTTGAAACGATCTAGACTATCCTCATTAAGCCCAAGCATCACCAAAAACATAACAAGGCTAACCGCCAAAATAATCATCCACTCAAAGGTGCTTTGACCCGAATCCACGGTAATAATAATAAACAAAACCAAATAAACAAACAGTATGCACAAAGACATAGAGGACCTGAGGAAAAAAGCCTACATAGCCTACCAAGGCCAAGACGGCCCCGACGCAGTGGACCGCATACTCAGAAAACTTCAGGTCCCGGGAAGACAACTCAACAACTACGAACTCAAGCAGGTGCAAAACTACATCATAAAAGACGTTTTCCTAAACCGCTTCGGCGTTGAACAAGCAAAAGGATACCTGAGGATGGATACAAGCCACGTCCCAGGATACCACCCCTTCGACGAAGCACCCCAAGAAAAGAAAACCAAGATAACAGTCAACCTCAAAGTCATGCAACAAATCGCGGTAGTATTAACCATGCTCCTCATCCTAGCATTAATATTCGGCTTCTTCTACACGCTCACATTCAACCCCATAACAACCTGCAAAGGCAAAACCGGGGAAGACCGAGACATATGCTTCAGCCAACAAGCCGAAACCCAGACCGACCCCGCATTCTGCAGACAAATAAATACAAGCTTCCACCGAAACAAGTGTTACCTTAAAATAGCTGTTAAAACCCTTAACATGAGCCTTTGCAACCAAATACCAGACAAACCTGAAAACGCCGAGCAAGTCAAGATATGCGTAACCTGCATCGCCAAAAAACTCGCACAACCCAGCATGTGCGAGAGACTAGGCGACAGCGTTCGCATAAACTTCTGCGAAAACCAGGTGAACGCGCAATACAGCTTCGACATCTGCCCCAAATAAAAGCTAATATAAGCTGATGAGCAAATAAGTAACCGCATTAGCATAAAGGGGGTCTGTTTTTTTCATGATAAAAAAAATACTATCCAAACTAAATCCTTTCAAACCCAAAAAAAGCCAGGTAAAACTGGAGATCATGGCAAGCAAGGTCGAGGAATTCGAGAAAGCCAAAACCCAGATGAACACCAAAATCCACGACCTAGAGGACAAGACCCAACACATGGATGAAACCATAACCCAGACCCTGGATTTAACCAGCCAAAACCAGGTCCGCCTAGAAAACATCGAAGAAAACATGGGCAGGATAGTGGAACTCACCGAACACATGATTAAAAACAAAAAACAATCTGAAAAAAAGGAAGAATAAGATGCAGGACTACTTGAACGTGCGGATAAGACAAGACCAACTGCACGCTAATCTGGGGGACGGATTACCCACCGGATCACTGATACTGGTTGAAGGCAAAGACGGGGCAGGCAAAAGCATCATAGCCCAAAGATTCAGCTACAGCATACTGGAATCCAAGAAAAAAGTCACATACATCACAACCGAATTATCCACCAAAGACTTCATAGACCAGATGAGCAGCATCAAATACTACGTAGACGAACACATCATAAACCAAAACCTGCTGGTCATACCCATGTTCCCGTTTATGGGGGGCGTGAAACTAAGAGACGACTTCATAGACCGGTTGATGGCAGCCGAACAACTGTTTGACTCGGATTTCATCGTAATAGACGCCTTCAGCTTCCTCCTAGTGCAACCCAACATGACTGAAGGCAAAAGCTTCGACGTCATCAACTTCTTCAAAAAAATGACCAACAAAAACCGCACAATACTTCTTACAGTAGACCCCGAACACCTCAACGCCTCGCTTCTAACCCTCCTCCGAAGCGTCTCAGACATCTACTTAGAGCTGGGAAGCAAGACTCTGGCAGGGGAGGAGAGGAAATTCATAAGAATCAATCGATTCAAAAAAAGCAGGGGCACGATAAGCAACCAAATAGCCTTCAGAGTCGACCCAGGAGTAGGCTTCATAGTCGAAATCGCAGCCCTAGCATAAAAAGAAAATGCCTTCAGACGAAAAAGAATTCCAGGAAGCAATAGCAAGAAACAAACACCTGAAAGCCTACCTGGATCGGAAAGACATAGAGCGCCCGGAATTCCACATACAACTGGATCGAAACATGAAGGACATGGAATACCCGAATCTAATCTACCCAGTAGGAGACCCCATATTCATACACGTATGGCGCAAACCCGGGGAAGACAACGCCAGATACATCCCGATTGAACCGAAACTCTCGGAAAGAGAGCAGGAGATATTCGACGAACTCTCAGAGCAACTTATCAAACTAGCCCACGCAGCAGACGTATCGGATCGAAGCAAGGAGCTGGCAGACCTGTTAACCGAGCTTATGAACCAACTAGTGTCGGTGAAGGGCGTACACCTTAAGCAGACGGCTGCAGCCGAAAAAAAAGGTTTCCTAGAAAACCTCATGTCCTCGCTTCAAAGCAAAAAAATCAAAATGAGCCCGCAGGAATACGAGAAAATCCGGTACTTTCTGATAAGAGACCGCGTAGGCTACGGAATACTGGAACCCCTGCTACGAGACCCATACATAGAAGACATCCACACAACCGGGGTATCCCGGATATACATAGTGCACAAGATATTTGAGATGATTGCAACAGAAATCATTTTCACCTCAGACATACAACTGGATAAATACGTGTTCGCATCAAGCGAGCGGGTGGAGCGCCCCGTAAGCGAGGCGGAACCAGTCGTAGACGCTATCATGCCCGACGGAAGCCGCGTCAACTTCATCTACGGACGGGAAGTCAGCCTCGAAGGCTCAAGCTTCACAATACGTAAATTCAGTAAAGTCCCCATAAGCATAAGCCAGATCGTAAACTGGAAGACCATGTCAAGCGAGTTAGCAGCATACCTTTGGCTCTGCCTTGAAAACGGGATGAACATGTTCGTATGCGGGGAAACCGCATCAGGGAAAACAACCACCCTAAACGCCGCCTCAACCTTCATAAAACCCACAGCCAAAGTATATTCAGTGGAAAACACGCCGGAGGTAACCATGCCGCACCCCGCCTGGCAGCACCTTGTCACCAGGGAATCAGGCAAGGAAACAGACGTATCGATGATGGATTTATTGCTTGCAGCCCTAAGAAGCAGGCCCGACTACATAATAGTGGGAGAGATAAGGGGAGCTGAAGGAAACATCGCATTCCAAGCCATGCAAACCGGACACCCGGTACTATCAACCTTCCACGCGGGAAGCCCGCACCAGATGATACAGCGTATGACCGGAAACCCCATAAACGTGCCGCTGCCCGCCATCGACAACCTCAACCTCGTCTTAATCCAGCAGGCGGTATACATTAAAGGCAAATTCCAAAGACGCGTGTTATCCTTAACAGAGTTGGTGAAATTCTACGAGGAACTTCAGAGGGTGGGAACCGCCCAAGTATTCACCTGGCACCCCGCAGAAGACAAACACGTATTCGACGGATACCTAAACAGCTACCTACTGGAGGAGAAGATAGCCAAAATACTTGGATACGTGGATACGCGGGAAATCTACCCTGAAGTGCTTAAACGCGCGAAAATAATCGACAAAATGATTGAAGAAAAAATATTCAACTACTTCGACGTCTGGGAGATCACAAGCGGATACTACAATAAAGGCGACTCCGGCCTGCCATTCGC
>WJJK01000168.1 GCA_014729705.1 Candidatus Altarchaeales archaeon
GTGTGGAGCGCTGTCATCACTTGAGTTGAATTATAGGTGGAAACTAATTTATAAGAGTAAGACTTCTAATCCATAACGTATGAATGCGGGAGTGGACCTAAGTTTTTTAGGGATACATGTTGCGGGAAACACGGTACAGCAATATTTGGTTGCTTTGGCGGTTTTCGCGGTAGCCCGGTTCCTGATTGGTTTCTTCAAAAGCGTGGTGCTTCACCGCCTCAAGGATTTAACTGGGAAAACCCAAAGCGATTTAGACGACATATTAATCGAGGTTATTGAAGGCATTTCCCCGCGTTTCTGGGATTTCCTGGCTTTTTATGCCGCCCTGCAGTTCATAGCCATACCTGGTTTCATACAGAAGGTGGTGGATGTGGCGGCCATAACCGTAGCCATATTCTACAGCGTCCGAGTAGTCCAATCCATAATCGAATACGGGAAACGCGAGGTCATAAAAGAGCGTAAGGAGAAGGACGAGACTGAGGATGTGTCCATGATACAGACCCTCTCAGACATCCTGAAATACAGTGTTTGGGTTTTCGCGTTAATCCTTCTCCTCGACAACATGGGCTACGACATAACAACCCTGGTTGCGGGCATAGGGGTTGGTGGTGTGGCGATCGCCTTAGCCTCCCAAGCGTTGCTTGCTGACTTATTCGCCTCATTCGCAATCTACTTCGACAAACCCTTCAAGGTAGGGGACTTCATACTCATCGACAACGATTTAGGTGCTGTGGATCAGATAGGCATTAAAACCACGAGGTTAAAGACGCTGAGGGGGGAGGAGCTTGTAGTCTCCAACCAGGAGATGACAAGCATAAGGATACACAACTTCGGTAAGATGCCTCACCGGCGCATCGACTTTTCATTCGGCGTCACCTATCAGACTCCGTCGGAGAAACTTAAGAAAATTCCTCAGATGGTTAAAAAGATAGTTGAAGAACAGGATTTAACCCGCTTTGACCGAGCGCATTTCAAGAAGTTCGGGGCTTCAAGCCTGGATTATGAGGTTGTATATTACCTGGATTCCCCGGACTACAACAAATACATGGACACTCAGCAGGCCATTAATCTAGGGTTGGTGGAAGCCTTCGAGAAGGAGGAGATTGAATTCGCCTACCCCACACAAACGATATACGTGGAGTAGGAGAAGAGGAATAATAAAAAGTTTTGGGAAGGTTTATTCTGACGCTAGTTTTATGTCCTCGGCTTTCACTGTCACGCGTCCGGCGTGTCGAGCTAATTTCGAGGCCTTAAAACCGACTTCAAGCGCCTTCTGCTCAAGCAAATCCCTTAAAGCCATGCAGGCGTCTTCGCTCACCCGCTCCACCCCGCTTTTACGCAGTATCCGCTCCATAGGCGCAAGGGGTATGTCTGACATAAACATATATATAGAGGCAGGATTTTAAAGTTAAATGATGATTAGACAACCCCAGGTTGCGGGGGCCTTTTATCCCGCCTTAATGCAGGATCTCTATGAGCAGGTTAATTCACTCATAGCATCAGGCAACGAAAAGAGTAATGTCGCAGCCGCAGTGGTACCCCATGCGGGATTAATGTATTCCGGGGCGGTGGCGGGTAAGGTTTATTCCCGGATAAAAAAAGCCGACACCTTCGTTTTAGTGGGCCCCAACCACCACGCAGTAGGATCGGATTTCAGCATCATGCTTAAGGGGCTGTGGCGCACGCCCTTGGGGGAAGTTAAAGTCGATGATCTTTTGGCTAAGGAGGTCTTCAAAAAAAACCAATACCTACAGCAAGACCCCTTCGCACATGAGAGGGAGCACAGCCTTGAAGTGCAGCTACCCTTCATACAGACTCTTTTCGCCGAAGCAGAGATTATACCCATAACCATTAAACACTATAAGCCGGAGGGGGTTTTCCTAAAGCAGTGTGAATGTGTGGGGGAGTCGATAGCGGAAGCCGTGGACGAAGCCAACCACAACGTGGTTTTGGTTGCGTCAACGGATTTCAGCCACTACGTACATCAAAGCGTAGCCCAGAAGAAAGACAAAAAAGCGATTCAAACCATAATCGACATGGACCCTGAGAAACTGTTTAAAGTGGTTTGGGAGGAGGAGATCAGCATGTGCGGCTACGCCGCCTGCGCCTGCGTATTGTATGCCGCGAAAAAATTGGGGGCGAAAAACGCGGAGTTAATCGAGTACATGACTTCAGGCGACACAACGGGGGACTTAAGCCAAGTCGTGGGATACGCGGGACTAACTATCAAATAGGATTTGTAGAAACCTTGTTTGGGTGGGGGTATTACGAAAAACTGGTAGGGAAAACCAAGGGTGAGTTAAGACGGCAACTCAAACAAGACTTCCCACCAAAAAAATACAGCCAGCCAAGCAACACTCAAAATCATAATGTGATTTTGGTGCACAGA
>WJJK01000169.1 GCA_014729705.1 Candidatus Altarchaeales archaeon
CCCTCTCCCAGAATAATTACGTCACGACGTATTCCAGTCACTGGAACACCTCGGACGGTAATAATGGTGACCAATCCATCACAGAGAGCCTCACCCGAGAGGTTGCCTGGATCAGCACCCCCTCTTCCGGGGAGGGGCTCCCTTTCTTGACAGGAGGGTGGGCTGGCTCTGCTCAGGATGCCGCTGCGAATACCACGGTGACCTTCACCACCCCCGGTGTAACTACCGGGTTTGGTGGTGATTCCATCATGGGAATCACCGTCTACAGCGCAGACGGAACCACAGTTCTGGACTCCCTCACAACCACGGCCATTACAGGGAATGGCACGTTCACGAGTACCTCCGGGTATATCGTTTTGACGATTTCTTTCTACGGACAGGACGCTCAGAATTGCTACGAATCCAAATATAAAGCAAACGCCAGTGTCGAGGTTGCCATCCAGGATCTCCTCAGCAATGCCACCTACGATGGGGGCCGTTGGCACATACAAATTGATCATACGACAGACTCCACTACGGATGACGGATTGACCTATTCCTATGTCCAGGACGATGTGTTCATGGATTACGGGAACCCACCCGTCCCTGTGATCAGTGGAACCGTCTCTTTTGGGGAGAACCCTGGAACGGTCTACACAAGACACCTTTCAGGTATCGAGTATTACACGACAGGAACACAGTTCACCCTGTCGGTTACGGATATGGATTATCTCAACAGTAATACTCAGAGGTATCCTGCAAACCTATATGTAGATGCCTCTAACTTCGGTCTTCCCATCGTTGAGCATAGTCCTTACGGGACCGGGAGTTTTTTCTTCTCCAATTGGACCAACAACCATGACCAGGCAGATGTAAATTACGATTATGTTGCCTGGTCTGTGCAAGCCAATCAAAGGTTTGCAGCGACAACGGCAACTGCTGACGTAACCCCCAGAGACCCCTGGACTGATGGGATAACCGTCAGTAGCTCCGCCCAATCAGTCCTTGTTGATTCTTATGTGAGTAACAGCACTTCTCTCATCGAGGAGTTCACAGCAGAAGGCTTCAGAGAGGATCCTGCATCTTTCCCCGGAGTTGGGACCTGGGATAGTACGGCCTCTTTGTCTGCTGGAGAGGCTCTCATTTTCGGGGGTCAGCTGATGGCCCCGGATCAAGCGTATATCATTGATGAGAGTGGTCCCGGAGCTACCAACACAGACTGGTCTGCATACAAACCAGATACGGGTGGGGTGAATCCTGATTACAGCGCACTAGGAGTTCCTGTGAGCTATGGAAGAAGATTTACACAAACCTCTACAAATCCTATCCCGAGTTTCACTCTAGAGTTCGAAGGAACATTCGTGGGTGGAGATGCAAAAACGGATATGGATAACGGAGATCTCGAGGTTTACATTTATCGGATTGCTGGGTCCGGCAATGTTGGGCCTCCCCCTGGCAATACCACGCCTCTCCGGGCTCATCTCCCGTTTATTTTCATCAGTTGGGATGATGGTGCTACCATATCAGGTTCAGGCATTCAAGAAGGATCCTCGAGCGGAAACACCATCAACTGTACGTTCGGTACAGGAACTCCTGCTCAAACCGGGTTTTACTGCGAGGTCAAAATCCTCAATTCGGCCATCAAGATTGATAAAATCGAGGCGACCCTCTACTAAGAGGTTATGAGGGTGAGCGGGAAAACCTCGGGCCGAAGGTGCCCCGAGGATGAGAGCGAGCCCTAAAGGATTCTTCAATAGTGTTTCTACATACTCGGTTGCGGAAACAAGAGGGAAATCACTTTAGATGAGAGGACCTATCACTGTTCCGAATGCGGTTTAGTGATAGATCGAGATCTGAATGCCGCTTTGAATATCCGAGAAGAGGGATTACGAATCCTTCGGGAATCAAATTCCCAAGTCTCCCCGGACCAGGGAGACTTTAATGCTGGTGGAGGGTCATCCGGACCCGATGAAGCAGTAAAAAGAAATGGCTGGAAAGCCCCCGCAGACGCCCAGACTCAAGAGTCTTGGCAGAGCGTTGGCAGGTAATCCGGTACAAGAAGCCCCGAGGCTTGCCTCGGGGAGGGTCACCAATTTATCTTTGATACCATTCCCCTAATAAGGGGCAGTCCCTTTTTGCCCTGACGGGAGATAGTACAAATGCCTCTGTCGTATACGATGATGGCTTATGAGTCAGTGTTGACAAGAACAGTCTATTGGACTGTTTTGTATGCACCTGATTTTGTAGGTGATCAGGGCCCTTATACCCCGGCAAACCTAAGCGATGTTCGGGTTAAAGTTTCCAGACATGTTAGAGAAAGTGGTCCCTATACTTGTGATACGGGAGTTAGTGTTCTTGAGTTTGTTTATTTCAGCGCTTCGGGAACCGTTGATGAGGCGGATAGTACGGATACCGCAAAGATTCCTGCCATTGGTGTTGTTGTAAACAAACCTACTACGACCAGTTGTCTGATTGCTCATGAGGGTGAGATAGAGGGTTTTGCTGGACTGACCGCAGGATCCTCTTATTATTTAACGAGTACTGGGGGGCTTTCTTCCACAGCTCCAAGTACCCCTGGAGAGGTTGTTCAAAGGGTTGGTATAGCTACGAGTGCTACGACTCTTTTTCTGACACCTAATCAAGAGGTGTTTATCTGATGACTGTTAAAAGATACCGATTAACCGCCGAAGGGAAGAGTTCTGGATTCCCTTTAAAGGGTGAGTTTAAATTCAGGGTCTCACATGAAAAGTCCGTTGAGGGAAGGAAAATTATTTTTTCTCAGAAAAACTCACCCGTTATAACGATGGGGATTAATCATGTTATATCCACGGAGAATGTTACCGCTCAGGATCGGATAGAAGTTTTCAAAATACCTAACACTACTTTTCGAAATGGGGTCCGTCGCAACCCTAATTGGACTCATTTCTTCTTTGAAAATGTGACTGGAATAACCAACGAGCAGGATGTCGATCTTGACCTCGACGTCACCTACTTCTCGTAAAACCTCAAGGAGCCTGTCGTGGCCATCTCATTAAAGTTAAGTTCTGGTAAACTTCGTCAATTTGAGGCGGCGGACTCAATTGAGGTAGACAGCCTCGAAAGAAGATCCGGTTCTGGGAATATTACGATTGGGTCAGCTCTAGGAGCCACGGAACAGATTCTGTTGGCTTCTGCTGCTAGTGCCGGGGTGAGAATCCTTTCAGATCTGGATGTTGATGGGGATCTGAATGTAGACGGTACAAGTACAATCGTCACTGGAGAAACCGTTCAGGGAACCTTTGCAGTTGAAGGTAATGTTGACCTCGGGAATAATGATGGGGACATTATTGATCTTGGTGGTGGTACCAGCGATTTTGTTAATCTGAATACGGATATGGCTCTAGGAGCCGGGGTTGTTACTATAGGTTCCTCAGCGACCGACTATTTAGCGGAGGCCTGGCTGGTCGCAGTAAATAATAACGGCCCAAATCTAGACGCTTATAATTTGGTTGCTTCAGGTACAAATGCCGGTGCTTATTCGATTGGGGTCGATGCTAGTCTTTTAAGTTCAACGACCGCAACGGATTTGATGACAGCTCTGGATGATATTGATGCTGCCATCGCTGCTGGAGGGAATAACCTCCAGCAAGCTTATGCAACTGGGAACTCAATTGCGGTCACTTCTGCAAACGGAACCGTTGACGTCAGTAACGATACCGACACGGATATTACAGATTGTTTGACGGTCTCTAGAACTCCTACTGCTAGTACGGCAGGTGAGGCACTTGTTGTAACGATGGGGGCAAATTGCACAGGCGATGCGCTGTTTGTAAACAACAGCGGTTCCGGTGATGCTCTTGATATCCAGGATGGGGGAGTCTCCGTTTTTCAGGTGACGGGTGCAGGAGCCGTCAATGTCACGCCTACTTCAGGCCAGTCATTGACGATGACTGTGGCGGGAGCAGGGACCGTTGATGTAAATGCCGCAGGAGCCATCACCCTTGACTCTACAGGAGCGGGGATTGCCCTGGATGGCGCCGGAAACTCGAATTTCAGTACTTCTTCTGGAACGATGACCGTTGCCGCGGCAACGGATGTAACCGTTCAAGCTTCCGGTGCTGATATTATCCTCGATGCTGTAGCGGCTTCCGCAGATGGGACTGTTACCA